>CAYMWA010000196.1:4490-5985 GCA_964393795.1 uncultured Roseivirgaceae bacterium | reverse complement strand
GCAGGCAGGCCTGCCTGCCGAGGCTCAAGGCTTGCGCGCCGGCAGGCAGGCCTAACAACATCCACGACCGAAGCCCACAAGTTAGGCACTGCTCTACTCTACCGTGGACCGTGGACCGTGGACCGTCGTCGTCACATCCAACGCCCTCCAAATCACCTCATACACATCCGTCGCCTTCAGGGCATCTTGCCCGAGGCCGTCTCCAATGAGCACGGGGTGAAATTCCTTCGGCGTGCCGACCCTGCCGTGGGAGCCTTTCACTAACGTCGCGTCAAGCGGAATTACATCCATCACATAGCGGAAGCCCGCCTTCTTGCGCAACAGCTTGTAGCCGGCGCGGAGTTTCGACGACATGAACATCTCTACCGGATCATATCCCGGCTTCTTGTGGATGTCGACCACCCGCGCATAGTCGGGCGCCCTTGCATCGTCAAGCCAGAAGTAGTAAGTAAACCAGCTGCGGGCATCCGCCATCAACACCAGGTCCCCTGCCCGGGGATGGTCGATCCCAAAACGGGCCTGTTCTTCGCGGTCGAGGACGTGCTCCACGCCGGGCAACTTCCCGACAAGGTCCCTCACCTGCCCCGCTACCGAGGCATCGTTGATATAGACATGCGCGATCTGGTGGTCCGCCACCGCGAAAGCGCGCGATGCCCCTGGGTCGAGAAGTTCGAGCCCTCGCTCGACGCGCACCTGCAACAGACCCGCTTCCCGCAAGACCCGGTTCACAGAGATGGGACGATCGACGTTGGTGATCCCGTACTCCGAAAGCAGGATGATACGTGCGTTTTGCTTTTGGTAATACGTTACCAGCTTTTCCACTTCACGGTCGATCTCGCCCAGCTCGTTGCTGATCTTTGAAAAATCCTGTCCGAACTTCTGGAGACAATAGTCAAGGTGCGGCAAATAAATCAGCGTCAGCGTGGGATCGTACTTGCGGTCGGTTAAGAGGGATGCGTCTGCGATCCACCGGCTCGACTTGATGTTGGCGCCCGGCCCCCAAAACTGGAAGAGCGGAAACTGTCCCAGTTCGCGCTGCAGTTCGTCCCGAAGTTCGGCGGGCGTCGTATAGCAGTCCGGCATCTTGCGGCCATCAGCCAGGTAGTTGGGCCGCGGCGTAGCGGCGTAGTCGGCCGAGGAGTACATGTTGTACCACCAGAACATGTTCGAAAATGTGAACGAAGGATTTTCCCGCTTCGCCCGCTCCCAAATCTTTTCTGAGAGGACCAGCTTGTTCGATTGCTTCCAGAATTTCACTTCGCAGTCCATGCGGTCATACCATCCGTTACCGACGATGCCGTGGTTGCGCGGAAGCTTGCCCGTCACATATGTCGACTGCACCGAAGTAGTAACCGCCGGCAACATCGGCTCAATGGTGTGCAATTTTTTTTCCGCAGAATATTTCTTCAGAAACGGCGTGTGATCGCCAATCAGGGAGGAAGAAAGTCCGACGATATCGATGATTACGGTTTTGTTCATGATTTATGGCTATTGG
>CAYMWA010000196.1:0-4390 GCA_964393795.1 uncultured Roseivirgaceae bacterium | reverse complement strand
TTCATCCCCGTCTCCAAAACCACTAAGCGAGCAGCAACCCTCTCACCCACTCCAACTCCCTCACAATCGACTCCGTCAACGGAAGTCTCAACTGTTCGGGGAGTACCTCCCAAGTATAGGTTTCGACTTCCAGATAAGGCGAAAAGCGATGCGCCTTCTGCAGCGCCAGCACCGTCTCAATATCGCCTTGCGTCGATTGAAGGGCGCCGTAATCCTTCACAAACAACGGCACATGAAAATGTGAACGCCATTCGCGGGTGCCTGCATTTCCGGAGTCAGCAAGCGCTTCCGGAAGGTCGGGATAGTGAATAAACGTGCTATCTTCCTGGCGCGCGACCACCTGGTGCAGGTAGGTAGATTCGTTGAACTGGTGAAACGCCGACATCACCTTGTCGCGGTCCACGGGATTAGGTGCAATGTCGGCTTTCAACGCGGCACTTACCTGTATCCGTCCCACCTTGATTCCATTGTCTTTCAGTTCGGCAATAATGGCCGCGTGGTCTTCGTACGTCACGGCGAAATGGCAAATGTCGTAGCATATCTGAACGTGGTCGGCGAGGGCTTCGCGTGCGCGGGCGTCGTCGTATCCGAGGTGTTTTTTCAAGTAACTTTTCCCCGCAGGGATGAGTGTGTTCACATACCAGGAGATGAACGCTTTCCCGTTGCCAAGCAGGCCGTCCGGTTCGGGCTCAATGTCGAGATGCATCCATTTGCCCGTGGTCTCGCGCAACTGGATGAGATCTTGCACCACCTTCAGGACATTATCGGTACAAGTCTTCACCACTTCAGCGCGCTCGAGTGGATTTTCGGAATGCCAGTACTGGTACGAGAGCGGCGACGTGGAGACACCTCCTTCCATACCTTCGGGAAGTAATTCGGAAAGGATGTTGAACAATTGAACGGTATAGAGCACGCGGTCCTGAGTGGTCCAGTCAGGGGCGTGCACGCGGTCTTTCACTTTCGTGTGATGAAATCCCCCATAGGGAAAACCGTTGATCACGAATACGTAACATTGCGAATCGGCAAGCCATTGTTTGAACTCGGCGAGTGCTTCGGGTTTTGCCAGCGCCTGGCTTGCGACATGTGAAAGACGCAGGCCGATGCCGAAGGGCTTGTCGGGCGACAGGGCTTTCTTTATCTCCGGTATGTTCGCCTTCAATGCAGCAAAGTGATCTGCCCAGCGCTCGCCGGCATGGATGTTCGTACAATAGGTCAGGTGACCAAACGGTGTTTGCATAGTCGTTGTGTTTTAAGCGTGCGCCACGCTGTATTCGCGAATCCAGTTACTCGCTTTTCGTACCAGTGCCGGATTGATCTCGTGTACCTCTTCGCCTTTTCCGATGTCCCGCAGCAGCATGATGGTGAGTTGTCCGCCAAGATGCTCGCGAAATTCATTGAGACCGTCGAGCAACGGGCTTTTCTCATCCGTCATTTCAAGGAGCGGGTCGGTCAGATTAAACCCAAGCGACCGGATGAGTTGCAAAACACGCAGCATCGCCGGTTCCGCAAGCATCCCGGAAAGGTGTGAGTACACGGTATCAAGAACGATGCCCGTAGCTACCGCATCGCCGTGGCGGATCGTGAAGTTGCTCAGCTGTTCAAGCTTGTGTGCGCTCCAGTGTCCGAAGTCAAGTGGACGCGAAGACCCCATTTCAAACGGGTCGCCGCTGGCGATGTGCTGAAGATGCAGCTCGGCGCATCGCTTGATCTGGTATCGCATCGCATCGCTGTCGCGGTTCATCATCTTTTCGGCGTTCGATTCAAGCCATTCGAAAAAAGCGGCATCCTTGATCAGGGCAACCTTGATCGCTTCTGATATACCCGAGCGCCATTCCCCCTGACTGAGCGTTGTCAAAAAGTGACTGTCATTAAACACAGCAACGGGCGGGCTAAACGTTCCCAGGAAATTCTTCTTCGCAAAATAATTGATGCCATTCTTCACACCCACACCGGAATCGTTCTGAGACAAGACTGTTGTCGGGATACGGATATGGCGGATGCCGCGGTGCGAGACGGCGGCGGCATATCCGGCCACATCGAGTACCGATCCTCCGCCTACGGCAACGAGCCATGAGTGGCGATCGATGCCATGTCGATGAACGGCGGCGACGATCTGCTCAAACCAGGCGGGGTCGTTCTTCGTCACTTCGCCGCCGGGCAGCATGATCATTTCCTCGATGAGGCGCACATCCGGTTCATCGCTGAAATACGTCTTGATCTCCTGAACAAGGTTCGGGTGGTGCTGCACGACGCCCTCATCAAGCACGAACAAAACTTTACGCACTACGCCCGGATTTTTTTCCGAGCGCACAAACGTGCGAAACACATCATTCTCTTGCCGAAACAGACCCGTCGTGAAATACACCCTGTACGCAAACCGAATATCGAAGACCTGCTGTAGAAATTCCATCTTGATAATACAAACACAATTACTGGCAAAATTATTCAGATTCAGGCGCCGCCAGCCATGTCGCACCCGTTATTTTATAACCGGTCTCAAGTGACGGCAAAGGCTTTCGCAAGGAGGATGGAAAGTGGGAGCAATAATACGATACCCAATGCAAGCCATGGCGCGCCGAAAGCGGACGCCCAGGCCGCGTTCATCAAAATGAGGGCCAACACACCCGCCTTCACCGCACGACCGATCATCCGGCCTTCGGGGTTTCGGATGGCTTTCTGCAATGGCGCAAAGACCATCAGCGCCCACAACGCGAGAAACGTGGCACTAATGACAAGCGTATCTCTTTGCGCCGAGACGTAAAGGATCGCTGCCATTGCGAGGACATACAACACCGCAGCAAAAAAAAGGGTGGGCTTTTTGCCACCGTGTACTTCGCCACGGCTAATGGTGGTAATGGCGGCGATGTAGATGATCGGCACGATGGATAAATACCAAAGCGCGGAAACTTGGGTGGAAACGATACTCATTCCGAGCAATAGATTCAGTCCACGGCAGATGCCCATGTTCAGCGGACCAAGAAACGAATGGTGTTTTCCCCATTTGTCGTAGACGAGTGCCGCAATCGCGATAGCCAGGGCGAGTCCGCCCGACAGCATGGACACTTTGAACGCAGTAAAGATTCCAAAAGCAAGCAAAAGGATGCCGAGCGTGGCAGCCTGAAAGATCGGCACCAGACCACTCGGTATAGGACGTTCGGGTCTTTCTACCGCATCGAGGTCGGCGTCGAACACATCGTTCATCACGACACCTCCACCGTACAGCCCAATCGTTGACAAGATCAGCCAGATCCATCCGCTTCCTTCCTGCGCCTCACTGACTCCGACGCCCGCGATCGCGATACCGGCGAGAATGTCGGCCACTGCAGTGACGATGTTCGCGGGACGCGTGAGCCGTAGGAAACCGATGAACTTTTGCACGCAACGTTAGCGGATAATCAACGAATCTTTATCAATACGCGGAGCCTGGCCGCCACGCAATACGGTGTTGCCTTCGAACTTGCGACTTTGATCGATATTTTTTGTCGCGGCAAATTCAGCCTCATTGATTTGTCCGCTTTGCGCAAAGGCGGTGATGGCATTTTGATAAGTCACCATGCGGATGGTTTCATCGGGAATTCCCTTTTGTTTCATGAGCGCGGCTGTCTTGGGAACCGCGAGCGGATCGCTGATCCCCCAGTCTGCCGCGGAGTTGATCATAATGCGTTCCGGGCCGTACTGTCGTACCACTTCCACCATGCGCTCATTGCCCATCTTGGTGAAGGGATAGATGGTAAACGCCGCCCAGAAGCCGCGGTCGAGCACCTCCTTTACCGTTTCCTCATTGTTGTGGTCGACGATGACCATGTGCGGCTCCAGGCCCTGTTCGATGGCGATGTCCATGCTGCGCTGAGTGCCGCGCTTCTTGTCGCGGTGCGGCGTGTGAATCTGCACGGGCAGCGAAGCTTCCCTGGCAAGATCGAGTTGCAGGCGATAATACTTTTCCTCGGCAGGGGTCTGATCGTCAAATCCAATCTCGCCAACACCGACCACCCCTTCCTTGTAAATGAACATCGGAAGAATCTCCATCACCTGATCTGCAAGCGCCTCGTTGTTTGCTTCACGCGAATTGAGCCCGATGGTGCAGTAGTGTTTGATACCGAACTGTGACGAACGGAACCGCTCCCACCCGATGAGACTGCTGTAGTAATCGCGAAATGTGGCCAATCCCGTGCGCGGTTGACCAAGCCAGAAGGCGGGCTCGATCAGGGCAACGACGCCTGCGTCGGCCATCGCCTGGTAATCGTCCGTTGTGCGTGAGGTCATGTGCACGTGGGGATCAAAGAACTGCATGCCCTTGATGAGTTCCATATATTGCGATATAGGAACCCCGGGTTGAATATCTTTTTCCGTTAACTCATTACTGCAACACATAGCTGGCTGGTTAAAATCA
>CAYMWA010000195.1:0-6000 GCA_964393795.1 uncultured Roseivirgaceae bacterium | reverse complement strand
TATTGTCAACTGCCAATTGTCAACTGCCAATTGAGCGCCGGCACTGCGCGCGGATTAAGGGCATTGGGGATTGGGCACTGGGGATTGGGGATTAGGGATTAGGGATTAGGGACTAGGGATTAGTCATTGGTCATTGGAAATTGGAAAGGAGACGGTAATGCTGGTGTACACTTCCCCTATTGTCAACTGCCAATTGAGCGCCGGCACTGCGCGAGGATAAAGGGCATTGGTCATTAGTCATTGGTCATTGGAAATTGGAAATTGGAAATTGGAATGACGACTCACAATTTTCAACACGCCAGACCCTGCGAATGCCGCACTGACTTTAAACTTTAAACTTTAAACTTTGAACTTTAAACTTTGAACTCTAAACTCAAATTCCGAGGCCGAGGTGGAGGGATAGCCGCTCGATGTTGCGTTGGACGGTCACTTTGGACCCCGCGGTGCCCCAGGTCCACCACCCAGGTCTTTCTTCGTAGGTGAGTCGTTGAAATTTGTAGCCTGCGCTGAAGTACACCGTTAGGTGGTCGCGGGTGATCCGGTAGCCCACTATGGGGTGGTAAAAATATCCGCCATCGACGGCATACAGAGACTGGCTGTTGTTCGCCGCAGTGGCCCAGGCTTTTGAATATCCGCTGTTTAGCTGGAGATAGAGTGCGTTCCGACGGCCCTGAACCACATCATATCCAACACTGGCAAATAACGGCAGGACGTTCCAGTCAGGATAGGCATCATAACCCAGGCCGGCACCGAGTGCAAAGCGTTTGTAGCGCACGCCATGGATGGTCGATACGGAAAACGAGTTGCCATTTCCCTTCTTGCCAAACAACACACCGGAGTTCAAGGATCCGAAATAGTAAGTCCCTGTGAAGGTACTGTCCGACTGAGCGACAACCGGCCACGAGCCGAGAAAAGCGATCACGATCGCGATGACCTTACAGCGCATGCGCAATCGGAATCTTGCTCAACAGCCTCAGGTCTTTTGGGTTGCTGTAATCGAATTGAAAGATCCCGTCCTCGCCGATCATCATGAGAACGTTGTTATAGGGGATTACGTCAAAGGCGTGAATGTCTTTGTAGTGGGCGAGTTGTGAAGTACCGATTTGGTAGACGTTTGAGGCGTCAAAGGCTTTTAAGCCATCACTACCATCACAAATGAACAGCGTGTTTCCATCGATTCCGAGCCCGTGCGGATTCGTCATCGGATATGTCTTGACCAGGTTCGGCCAGCGGAGGTTGGTAATATCAATTACTTCAAGCTGATTGGTGAAGCCCTGACAAGTCGTTCCCGAGCGCAGGGTCACGTAGGCATACGTGTCGTCGACCACAACGGGGTCACAGCTGCGAACATGCTCATAGGTGCTGATTTGCACAGGCGCCTCAGGCGTGGTGCCGATATCGAGGATGTGCATGCCACTGCTCGACCCGACAAAAAGAGCGGACTTGTAAGGGAAGATCGTTTCAATATCCCATCCAAGCTGTGTACGCGTTTTCACAACCGGTTCGGTTTCATTGCCAATGTTTACCGATTGAATATCAGCGCCATCGAGCAGATAGAGATAATCGCCCGATATGGTAAACCGCGCCATAGAGCCGCCCACCCCGGGACCAGAGCCTTGTCCCGGAGCGATAGCGGCCGTTGAACTAAAACTTTCAGCCATAGCGACAGGGACGGCAATGCCGTAGTCATAGTAGACACCACCCCAGTTCTGGCGGCTGGCGGAACAATCCGATTCAGTAATATTAACGATCTTCTTTTCCGCGAAATCAGTAATGACACAGCATTCCGGGTCAATCGCATATCCCATCACCTGGTAGTTCTTGAATACCCCTTCCACACGGCTGACTTCGTGGATAGCGGAGATATCCGAAATATCAAAAGCGACAAGGTCGACATAGCTATCCGCGTAAAGCGTATGGCCTTTAATGGCAAGGTCATAGTTCCCCGGGATGTTCAGGAATTTCATCATCACCGGGTTTTCAGGATCGGCATTGTTGATGATATGAATGCCCTTGCCCGGCTCGTTCACATAAAGCACGTCATCTTTAAAATAGATTGCCCCTACATTTTGGACGGGCTGTGCCGCCGTCAGTTTGATATCGCTGCGGATCTCTTCGATGGTCGTGTAGACGGGCTCGTAATAGACGTATTCATTGGTAACCTGGCAGCGATCCGTACATCCCTCGAGCAGAACGCTCAGACCGAGCAGCGCGGTGAGGAACAGTAACGCATATAGCGAAACATGGATTCTTTTCTGGAGCCTGTTTTCGAGCGTTTCCATGAGGATTCCTGCTGATTATTCATTGGACACGCAGATCGCGCAAAGCGTTGGAAGCCTAGTGAAAAATATATCGGAATCGCAGGCCGATGTCGAAGGTCAGCGGGGTTGATTCCACGCCGAGTTCTGACTTGTAAATGGTATTAAAGGGGTAACGGATGCCTGGATTGAGCGAAATCCGGTAATTATCGTTAAAGCGATAGCTCACTTCCGTGCCGAAGAGCCCGCTGAGGTTGACTGTCCGGTATGGGGAGTCGGCGCCGCTTCCCTGTGTGGTTTTGTCGATTTGATCGCTGTTCGCCTCAATGGTATTCTGCAAAAACAGATCAGTAGACACACCGGCGTTCAGTTGAAGTCCGACCGTCTTTTGGATCAACATATACCCTGCCTGCATCGGAATGCTGATGTAGCGCATGCTGTTGCTTACATTATAGGGGGCCGTGTACACGAGTTTGTTGCTGAAGTCAAGTGCATTGGATTTGATCAGTTCATTGGTGGTCGCAGGATGAAAGCGTTGCTGGTAGGCCGACGCTGACATGACCACATTATCGGCGGTATATTCGGTAGCCTGCGTAAGATAATTCACGCCACCTTGCAGCACCCAGCGCTCCGAGATCCGCGTTCCGACGTTGATTCCCATTGAATATGAGTAGCCTGACGCCTTCGTTTCCTGGTCGACGATGGGTGCGGCGAGGGTCATTGCAGCCCTTGACCCGGCAGCGCCGCCCCCCGGCGCAGCAGAGGCGATGCTGTTAAATGACCCGGCAGCAAAGCCGATCGAAGTCCACAAGTTCTCGTCGGTTCCTCTCTCCTTCTCGTCCATCGCCTCTTCTCCCCTGATTTCACGTTCACGGCGTTCCAGTCGCGCCAGCATGGCAACAACCGGATCAACCGCTTCCTTTTCTTCTTCCGCAGGGGGAAGTACGAGTGCGATTTCGCGTGGAGTGTACAGCTGTGGAAGATCACGCTCTTTTATTTGTCCGGGCAAGTCGTCCGGCAATGCGGGTCGTTCCTCCATTTGTTCGCTAGCAAAAGAATGTCTCTTTGTATCTTCGTCGTCGGACGCCGCCAGCAATGCATTGATAGACGGATCAGGCTGGTCTGCATTCCGCCCCGACTGTAAGCGGTCGACTGGCTCGGTACGCGCGTCACCGGAGACCACAGCAGGCAGGTCGGCGGTCGCATTTTCGTTCACTTCCTGCGTGGGCTGCGCGTCAGCCACTAATCCCTCGTCATTGATGGGTGCGGATCCGCGGTCGTCCATGTTGGTAGCTGATGTACCGTTGGATAATGTTTGGTTGGCGGATGTCTTATCGGAAGAAGTATTTTCCACGGCGAGGTTAGCGGGCGACGTCGTTGAATTGATCACATAGTATCCGGCTCCACCGATCGCCATGGCGAAGATCACCGACGCTGCCGCCAGCATCTTATAGAAGAGTACACGCTTTTTCAGTTCCCCGCCCGATGCTTTTTCCAGCTCGAGCTCAATATTCGTCCATACGGACTCAGAGGGACTGACCGCGGCGTCGTCAAGAGCGTCCTTCCAGGACTGTTCAAACTTTTCCCTCTCCATATCTTTCATAATAGGATGATTCCTTTAATAGTTTGGCTTGCAAGAGGGCGCGGGCTCGCGCATACTGCGATTTGGACGTTCCTTCGGAAATGCCCAGCAGTTCGCCGATCTCCTTGTGGTTGTAGCCTTCAATGGCAAAAAGGTTGAAAACCACCTGGCATCCCTGGGGAAGAGACTGGATCATTTCAAGCAGTTGCGTGAAATGAATTCCCGATACGCTTACTTCGTCTTCCGGCACGTCAATCTTTTCCACATCGACCATCGGGTAGAGGTACAATTTCTTGCGTTGGCTGTTGAGGGCGGTATTCACCATGATGCGGGTGATCCACGTTTCGAGCTTGCTTTCCTGGCGAAAATCTTTCAAGGCATGGAATACTTTTACAAACCCTTCCTGCAAAATATCCTCAGCCTCGGCTGTACTCTTGGAATACCGAAGGCAAACCACCATCATCTTCCTGCAATAGCGCTCATACAGCGCTTGCTGGAAATTCCTGTTACCTTTACGGCACCCGTCAATAAGCTCTTGTTCGCTGAGCATCTTTCCGTATATACGGCTGTCGTTTTGCATATTTGACCCGAATCTGTCGGAAAAGGTTGGAACGGTTTTATATTTTTGTCGCGCCTATGAGAATTAACGTGTTGATATTCATGTGCTTCCTGGCCGGTTGCACCCCGCTTTCGCAAAGTTCGCTGAATTCATCCAGCAATCCTAAAGCCATCAGGCTGGCCGATTTTGCTTACGAACCGGAGATTCGCACGGTCGTCATCCGGCCCGGCTTCGACGATTCTGAAACTTACCTCGAACCGGCGGTCACTGCTATGGGGGATTGGAACCTGACCCTGGAGTTCGACGACCTGCACAGCCAGCGTGACACCTACTACGCGCGAATCATTCATTGCAACTATAACTGGACGAAGTCGTCGCTTATGGACCTCGATTTTCTCGACACCTTCAATGAATTCCCCATAGACAACTTTGAGTTTTCCGTCGACACTCATATTCCTTATGTGCACTATCAGATGCCGCTTCCGCCTGTGAAGCTGCCGGGAAATTATGTGGTGGCCGTTTACCGCGGCAGCGACAAGGATGACATCATCCTGACGAAACGCTTCATGGTGTACGACCGGCGCGTTACCTTCAAGGGTGAACGAAACCTTATCGGCGCGGGGAATGTGGCGGCCCTTAACCAGCAGATCAACTTCACCGTCGACTACAAAAGCCTGGAGATTCTTAATCCGATGCAGAGCGTGAACGTTGCGGTCCGGCAAAACCAGCGGTGGGACAACATCGCAATGGACATCCGTCCGAGTTTCGTCAGGGAAATTGAAAAAGAACTGGAGTACCGTTTTTTTGAGTCCGACAAAATGTTCAAGGGCGGAAACGAATTTCGGTTCTTCGATTTGCGATCGCTGCTCTATCCCGGAAGAAACGTTGCCCATGTAAACAAGAATGTCGTCCCCTATGACGTCTTCATCGAGCGCGACAAATCACGGGCCGACGAAGTCTATTCACAATTGCCCGACCTGAATGGTGGTTTCATTCCCGGCAACCTTGATTATCCCGATCTGGCATTCTCGAACTATGCCAACATCAACTTTACCCTTGCTGCTGCGCATCCCTATCCGGGAGATGTGTATGTAACCGGAGCCTTCCATTACTGGAACCTTAACGATGAAAACCGCATGCACTATGATTCCGCCCGCGGCGAATACCGGGCGCGTATACTCCTGAAGCAGGGTTGGTACGACTATGCTTATTGGGTGGAGTCAAAGGATGTTCCACCCTACATAGTCGAAGGCAGCCACTACCAGACAGAGAACATGTATGAGATCTTTGTCTATTACCGTCCGTTTCAACCCCAGGCGGATCTACTGGTAGGGTATATGCGGTTGCAGCGGAATCCGAGGAGGTGAAGTGGTTGCCGGTTGCCAGTTGCCAGTTGTTGTTGTTGTGTTAGTTGTGGGTTCGAGATTCCAGTTTCAAAGTTCAAAGTTTTGGGACCTTGACCCGGCTACCCTCCGCCACCTAAACTCCCTGTCAGCGCACCAACCAACCAACCAACCAACCAACCAACCAACCAACCAACAAACAAACAAACAAACAAACAAACAAACAAACAGACAACCAACAACCAACCGGCAACTGGC
>CAYMWA010000194.1:0-6021 GCA_964393795.1 uncultured Roseivirgaceae bacterium | reverse complement strand
GATCGGGCCCTCTCAACTACTCATTTCCAATGACCAATTTCTAATTTTCCAATTCCAGATACGGATCGGGCTTTATTTCCGTCTTGACGACGGCGTCGCGTGTGGGCTTTGCGGGTGCCCGCCATTCAAAGCCCTTGAGTGTCTTTTGTTCTTCCTTCAGTTCATGGGGTGGAATAAAGCTGGCCTCGGGTTTCACATAAAAGCTAAGGTTGTTGACTTTTCCGTCCTTGAACCGGATGGTGATGTTGCTGCAAATGATCTTGTTCATGCCCATCAACCCCTGATTATCTTCATCAAGTGCGAAGTAGAGACTTTCCCCGTTTCCTTCGACGATGACCTGGTTGATCTTGCCATTTGAAAAGAACGTCGTCATTTCGCGACCTTTGATCTGATTGAAATTTCGCAGCGTATCCTGCGAGATGACGAAGGCGTTGTCGATCAAAAACATACGGCTGATCGTGTTGTTTTCGATTAACATACTGATGGAGTCGGCGGTAAGTTGATTGCCCTCCGTCCACAACACCGGGTCGTCGTAGAAATAGATGGTCGAGTCAGCCGTGCGATACACCAGCGAGTCGGCAATGCCCTGAAGGTCCTGTTTATAGATTTTGACATTGTGATAGGCCAGGATTCGCTTTTTGGCAGGGTCATCACTGTCGATCGAGACGAGGGTGTCGGCCGACATAAAAAGCGTGTCGTTGTCGTCGGTGATTTTTGCGATAAAGGCTTTGTTGTACACTTTGGTAATGCCGAGGTCGCGGAAGTAGTCGGATGCCTGGCCATAGATCGTGAGTTTTTCTTTTTTGGAAGTCATCACCACATTTCCCCTTACGCGTGCCACGTTGCGGACGGCATCAAGATCGTATTCGTCACCTTCGATGATGTAGTCTTCCGATTCGCCGACACCTTCATGCAAGTCCGAAACTTTTGTAATGGTGTTGTATTTTCCGCCTTGGTACACGGCGGTGCTGCTGTCTTTGTTGACGACTGTGGTTTCCGAGACAAAATAGATTTCTTTTGTTCGGGAATTATACTGCATGCTGTCTGCGTACATGGTATAGTCCGGATTTGTCACCACCACGTTACCTTTGAATGAGGCCAGGTTGGTGGTGGCGTCATAGTAGCCCTTCTTGCTGGTCAGCACATTAATACTGTCGACGAGCCTTCCGCCATTGAAGTAGTAGGCGAGGTTAGAGGGGCGGGCATAGTCGAGATTGTCCGTATAAAGTGTGGCAGTAGCCAGTTTGACGAACACCACATTTCGTCGGAGTTTTGCCGTTTTCGTATCGCCGTTGTAGGTGAGGCGCGACCCGGTGATGGTAATAGAATCGCCTTCGACGATGCGCACCCGCCCGAAGGCTTCGACTGAATTCTCTCCGCGGAAAAAGTGAGCGGAATCGCAGTAGATGGTGGTCTGGTTCTGTTCAAAGACGACATTCCCGATCAGACGCTGCATCCCTCTGCCTCCGGAGCGCAGTTCATCGGCGTCTCGCAGTTTTACACGCTTCTGTCCGTGTGCTGCCGTTGCCAGGGCCAGCAGCACGCAGGCGGCAAAAAACCTGTGAATAATCGGTGCTACGCGCGAAACGTTCATTGTAAATGATAAATTTGGAGCGTGCTACAGCAATTATTAAACCACATCGGGGAGCACGCGCTGTGCAAAACTACTGATAAAATACTTCTGGCGGTGAGCGGTGGCCTCGATTCGATGGTAATGTTTCATATGATGCGACGTGCCGGCTTTTCCGTCGCTGTCGCGCATTGCAACTTTCAACTCCGCGGCAAGGAGGCGGATGCTGACGAAGCGTTTGTCCGTGCTGCGTGTGCGCGATGGGGAGTTCCCTTTTTTGTGAAGCGATTTGATACCGCAGACTATGCGCGCACGCAGGGCATCTCTACGCAGATGGCCGCGCGTGAACTTCGCTACGACTGGTTTGACGAACTGTTACGGGCGCAACGTGGTGACCTCCTTGCTACGGCCCACCATTTCTCGGACGTTACGGAGGGCGTTTTCTTAAATTTAATTCGCGGCACGGGCATCGACGGCTTTAGCGGCGTTGCCGTCAGGAAGGGCAATATCATCCGCCCAATGCTGTTTGCCACCCGCAAAATGATCGCTGCTTATGCTGCCGGGGAAAACGTCGAGTGGCGAGAGGATGCGAGCAATGCCTCCGACGAATATCAACGCAATTTTGTGAGACATCAGCTGCTGCCCAGAATGGAGGAGTTGAATCCTGCATTCGAATCAGGGTTTCGAGACACGCGCGACCGGCTTCTGGGTGCCCGTGACCTCATGCATGCCTACCTGGAGATCTTCCGGCACAAGGCGGTCGAGGTCCGCGATGACGGTACGGTGCGAATAGACATGCTACAGGTTCGCGCTTCGCCATCACCCGGCGTATTGCTGTGGGAGCTGATCAAGGACATGGACTTCCGATATGATCAGTGCCGCAAGATTGTCGAAGACCATCAAGCGGGAAAAATATTTACTTCGGCAACGCATCGGTTAGTGGTTGATCGTACCCACTATATTATTGAACACCGGGAGCCGTCGACATTTGAAAGCCTCGTCATTGAAAAGGACCAGCGTCAGGCAGGGCGGCCTCCGTTTGTGCTTTCGCTGAGCGAAGTAGGACGCGACGGCTTCGAACTGGTGAAAGATTCGTCGTTGGCACAACTCGATGCAGACCGGCTCACATTTCCGCTGGTGTGGCGACGGTGGGAGGCGGGCGACTATTTTGCGCCGCTGGGAATGGCGCAGGACAAGAAGGTGAGCGATTTCCTGATCGATCTTAAAATTCCCTTTAACAGCAAAGCGGATGTAACGGTGCTGGTGTCAGGACGTGATATAGTATGGATCGTGGGTCTGCGTATCAGTGACCGTTACAAGGTCACGGATGCCACCAAAAGGATACTGCTGATCAAGCAACGCGATGAAAAAACTGTTTCTTAAATCCGCGGTTATTGATAAATTGGCGCCGTTGTAACGGAATTCGACCGTTGTGACGATCATACTTGTCGCGTCGGATATTAATACATACACACATACAAAGGTGGGCAGCTTTGCCGTCTTACCGCTAAACCTAAAATTCAGATAAATTATGAAAGTTACAGTAGTTGGCGCTGGTAATGTTGGTGCTACATGCGCCGATGTGCTCGCGTACCGGGAAATCGCAAACGAAGTTGTACTGATAGACATCAAGGAAGGGCTGGCTGAAGGGAAATCACTTGATATCTGGCAAAAAGCGCCCATTAACCTGTATGACACCCGGACCATCGGCGCGACGAATGACTATTCGAAGAGCGCCGGATCGGATGTGGTGGTGATCACTTCCGGATTGCCGCGCAAGCCTGGCATGAGCCGCGATGACCTTATCGGCACCAATGCAGGAATTGTGAAGACAGTGACCGAAAATGTAGTGCGGCATTCGCCCGATGCCATCATCATTGTGGTATCCAATCCGCTTGATGTCATGACCTATCAGGCGCACCTGACTTCGAACTTTCCGCGCAACAGGGTGATGGGGATGGCCGGAATTCTGGATACAGGTCGGTATCGCGCTTTTCTTGCAGAAGCGCTCAACGTTTCTCCTAAAGACATTCAGGCGGTATTGATGGGCGGTCATGGCGACACCATGGTTCCGCTGCCGCGGTACACCACGGTAGGCGGTATTCCGGTAACCGAACTCATCGACAAAGACAAACTGACTGCAATTCTTGAGCGCACCAAAGTGGGCGGCGGAGAGTTGGTGAAACTCATGGGCACATCAGCGTGGTATGCGCCAGGAGCTGCGGCCGCGCAGATGGTCGAGGCCATTGTCAAAGACCAGCGTCGTGTTTTTCCAGTATGCGTCAAGCTCGAAGGCGAATACGGCATCAGCGATTGCTATCTGGGCGTACCCGTTATCCTGGGCAAGAACGGTATTGAAAAGATCATTGAGCTCGACCTCAACAGCGAGGAGAAAGGCCTGCTCGAAGCCAGCCGCAAAGCAGTGGCGGAGGTAATGCAGGTGCTCAACCGTTTGGGTTAGTACCCGGCACAACTTTCCAAAATGCTCCACGGATACCGTGGAGCATTTTTTGTGCACTGCGTTGTTGGACACCAGCCAGCTAAAGTTTTGCTTCTTTCAAAAAAAACATCATTTTTATTTCCTGATCACTCAGGAATCCATCCAGGCGATCTGTTTTTGACAACCAAACCACCTGATTCCATATGGAAGAACTTCAACTCCTTGACTACGCTGTATTTCTTGTTTACTTCGCCATCGTTGCTTTTTATGGATTCTGGATCTATCACAAAAAAAAGAAAGCAGAAACGGACTCAAAAGACTTCTTCCTGGCCGAAGGCGCACTCACGTGGTGGGCAATCGGGGCTTCGTTGATCGCGTCCAACATTTCGGCGGAACAATTTATCGGGATGTCAGGATCGGGATTCCAGATGGGACTCGCCATTGCCACCTATGAGTGGATGGCTGCTGCGACGCTCATTGTCGTGGCAATCTTCTTCATGCCCATCTACCTGAAGAACAAGATCTACACCATGCCACAGTTCTTGACGCAGCGATACAGCTCGACGGTAAGCACAATCATGGCGGTATTTTGGCTCCTTCTCTATGTGATCGTCAACCTGACCTCTATCCTCTTCCTCGGTGCGCTGGCGGTAAGCACGATCTCGGGACTTGATTTCTATGGGTGCATGGTCGGGCTTGCGATATTTGCCATCCTCATTACTTTGGGTGGAATGAAGGTGATTGGTTATACGGACGTCATCCAGGTATTTTTTCTAACGCTGGGAGGTCTGGCCACCACCTATCTGGCGATTCAGCTTGTATCCGATCATTACCAAACGACCGGAATACTCAATGGTTTTGCGTTGATGATGGATAAGGCGGACGACCATTTTCACATGGTGTTCGACCAGAGTAATCCCAACTACCTTGATCTGCCGGGCTTAACCATCTTGTTGGGAGGCATGTGGATCATCAATCTCAACTATTGGGGATGTAATCAATACATCACGCAGCGCGCATTGGGTGCTGATCTGCCTACGGCGAGGAACGGAATTCTCTTTGCGGCATTCCTGAAGTTGATCATGCCGATCATCGTCGTACTGCCCGGCATCGCTGCTTATGTGCTGTACCAGGAGGGATTGTTCCAAAACGAAATGCTTGACGCTGGCGAACTGAATCCGGACAGGGCGTATCCTGTCTTGCTAAACCTGTTGCCGGTAGGGTTGAAGGGTCTCGCCTTTGCCGCACTCACCGCCGCAATTGTAGCGTCGTTGGCAGGAAAGGCCAACAGTATATCGACCATCTTTACCCTGGATATCTATAAGAAGTTCTTCAAGATAGAGGCAACGGAAAAGCAATTGGTGATTGTGGGACGGATTGCTATCGTGATATCAATGATTATCGCGATGGTGATTTCACCCTTCATGGGAATCGACAAAAAGGGAGGCTTTCAATACATCCAGGAATACACAGGTTTTCTCTCTCCGGGAATATTCGCCATTTTTGTCCTCGGTTTTTTCTGGAAGCGTACCACGGCAAGAGCCGCACTCGTCGCCGCCCTCATCACGTTCCCACTTTCGTTGCTCCTGAAATTCCTACCCGCATGGGTCGACGTGTCGATACTGCAGCAATTCGGGTTCGCTGCGTTGAATCCTGAGTCAGCGGTGTACGAGATTCCGTTTATCGACAGGATGGGCTTTGTGTTCCTGATTGTCGTCGCGGTGATGGTCATTATCAGCATCATGGACCCGGCTAGCAAGAACAATCCGCGCGGCCTTGAAGTCGACACCAACATGTTCAAAACGCATGGTAGCTTCACCATCGGAGCGATCGTGGTTTGTGCGATACTGACGGTGTTGTATTTCGTGTTCTGGTAGTGGGGGTTGGAGGTTGCAGGGTTCAAGTTGCAGGTTGCAAGTTGCAGGTTGCAAGTTGTAGGTTGCAAGTTGCAGGTTGTAGGTTGCAGGTTGCAGGTTGCAGGTTTCAAGTTGCAGGTTGCAGGTTGCAGGTT
>CAYMWA010000193.1:0-6082 GCA_964393795.1 uncultured Roseivirgaceae bacterium | reverse complement strand
GCTCGACAATACCTATGAAAAACAGCTAGGGCGAATCGAAAACATAATGGAACAATGCTGAACGGCCTGTCGATCGTTATTGTCAACTACAATACACATGCAATTACCTGCGCGTGTATTTCTTCCATACTCTCGTCGAAGCCCGGCAATTTGGAATTTGAAGTGATTTTGGTCGACAATGGGTCGGACGAGCAAAATGAAAGGCCATTCTATGAAATTTTTCCGAACATCGTTTACGTGCGGTCAAAAGTTAATGTTGGTTTTGCACGCGGCAACAATTTGGGAATTTCTTTTGCCACCAAGCCTTACGTGCTGCTGCTAAACAGCGATACAATTATCACCGACGGCGCTTTTTTTATGGAGTCTATCAATATCGTCAGGAACTATGACGACCGGATTGTGTTGACGCCAGCCCTGCTAACGGAAGACGGAACGCCGCAGGTCGCCTACGGATACCTTCCTCGTTTGTCGCTGGAAGTTATGCTAAGCCTTTTCATACACAAGCTTCTGCCGAGGCGACAGCGCGATGACTTATTGATAAGGTTTGTGCCAGATACGAGCAGGGTGATCGACAAAGGCTATATTACCGCCACGTGTTATCTTTTTCCTCGTAAATTGCTAAAGAAACTGCCAGGAGAAAGGCTTTATGATCAAACGTTCCTGTATGGCGAAGAGCTCTATTGGGCATCGCAATGGATGCATGCCGGAGTAAAGATGTACTATGCCGCAAATTTGTCAGTGGTCCACCTGGTGGGCAGATCTTTCAAACAAAAGCAAAACTACGATGGTACGCTGCGGCGGAGATATCAGATTCGGGCAGAGCATAGGTACTTACGATGGAGATACGCGCGGATAACTGTAGTGCTGATCTATTTTCTTAGAATTATTCGATTTCTTTTGATTGCTCCGTTTAACAAGGCTATCAGAGAACGTTTGCGTCTGCTTTTGGAAGTTATTTTTACCAGAAATTATGACAACGGAAGTCAGGGAACTTTATATTGATCTTCTTGAGAAGGTCTTGATCGATTATCATCGTTCTGAACATGGAGAATACCGACCGCTGAAATGGGGCGGGTCTGGTTGGCGGCAAAAACTGCTGCTGCCGCTTGCCGGTATTTTGCAGGCCTTTGATTACCGGATCCTCAAATACAGCGCCCCGAACATGGCAAAACGGGTGGTCGGAGCCGATTGGCCAGTTAATGCGGATACAATGATTGGACTGAAACGATTGCAAAACATCCGATTTTGTGTTGAAGATACCATTAACAACCGCATTGAAGGTGACTTGATTGAAACGGGAGTTTGGCGCGGCGGTGCGACCATTTATATGCGTGCGCTTTTGAAGGCCTTCCAGATTACAGACAAGTGCGTATGGGTCGCGGATTCATTTGAGGGGCTGCCAAGACCTAATGAAAAATTTGTGCATGACCGGGGAGACGAGCACTATTTGCAGGACGTCCTGAGTGTCTCGCTTGAAACTGTTAAGCGCAATTTCGAAAAGTACGGCCTTCTTGATGGACAGGTGAAGTTTCTGAAAGGATGGTTTAGCGAGACGCTTCCGTCTGCGCCCATTGAAAAGCTATCAGTATTGCGCCTGGATGGCGACATGTACGAATCTACAATGGATGCGCTGGTTCACCTTTATCCTAAGCTGTCGGTTGGAGGATATGTTATTGTGGACGATTGGGGCGCCGTAAAGGCATGCCGTGAGGCCGTGACTGATTTCAGGAAAACCTATGGTGTTGCAGACGAAATGAACACTATTGATTGGGCCGGGGTGTTCTGGAAAAAAAGCCATCATGCATGAAAGTAAACATGTAAAATGGTAATGATAGTGACGCAGTATTGACTAGCTGCATATTAGATGTTTAGATATGAGGCACCCATTTTCCTATCATAAAGTACAGAAGTTTATATCCTCTTTAAAGAGGAATATTAAAGTGTTGAACAATGTGAGATCATCAAAACATTATCTGGACGTAGGGTGTGGAAACAATTTTGATTCTCATTTCCTGCATCTTGATTTCCATTGGATGCCGGGGGTGGAAGTTTGCTGGGATTTTGCCCGCAACGGCCTGCCATTTGCAGACAACCGCTTTTACGGAATATTTACGGAGCATTGCCTGGAGCATATTGAATATAGTTCAATGCCTTTTGTCCTGAGTGAGTTTCATCGGGCTCTTAAGCCCGGTGGTACCCTGAGAATCGTTGTTCCTGACGGAGAGTTGTATTTGACTGCGTTTAATCAGATTAAGAAGGGCGCGGCGACAAAGCTTCCCTATCAAGGTGCTGGAGAAACGCCGATGGAACGGATAAATGGTGTCTTCCGAAATCATGGTCACCAATTTATCTATGACTTTGAGACTTTTGAGCGATTGCTGCGGCGCGCCGGATTTGACAATGTTGAACGGAAAGATTTTCGGAACGGCAAGGATAAAATTTTGCTAAAGGATCTTGAGTGGCGCAAGATTGAATCTCTCTATCTGGAAGCCTACAAAGCGGAATGAGCCTTGTAAGCATCATAATGCCCTGCTATAACGCTGAACGGTTCCTTGCCGATGCAATCCAATCGGTGTTATCTCAGTCATACCAGAATTGGGAGCTTATTATCGTCGACGATGGCAGTACCGATGGCAGCCGCGACACGATGTTGTCCTTTACCGATGAGAGAATTCGAGTCTTATCACAAGAGAATGCGGGTGTGTCTTCAGCCCGTAATTTGGCCCTGTCTAATATGCGTGGAGATTTCTTTTGCTTTCTGGATGCCGATGACCGCTTGCCGGTAAACAGTGTGAAAGCAAGATTATCGAGATTCGAATCAGACTCCCGTCTTTCGTTCGTTGACGGTCTTGTAGTCTTTTTTGACGAAGCATGGAATAAGACCGGGCGAACCTGGTCGCCCACTTTTTTTACCGGACCGCCTCTTAAGGAGCTGGCCTTGTTGAATGGCAAGTGCTTTGCCGGTCCAACATGGATGATCAGGCGTGACCATGCGAGGACCTATCAAATGAAAGCTGGGCTGACGCATGGCGAGGACATGCTGTTTTATATGGAATTGGCGAGAAGGGCAGGGTCGTACGCATTCATCAAAGAGGAAGTCCTGCACTATCGCCGGCATCGTCAGTCTGCCATGCGAAATGCTGTGGCTCTTGAAAAGTCTTATTGGGAAATATACCGATACATCGCCGCCTGGGAAGAGTTATCATGGTACCACCGGCTCATGTATAAATTCAGGGTGAAGAAATTCATGTCACTGGAATATCTCCACCGGGGAATGGTAAAGGAATTTTGTTACCTGCTATTCAGATGAGAATTCTTTATCTCAGCTACTGGAATTTGAACGATCCACTTACCCCTTCCACGGTGTATCCGCACCTTGATATTTTGCAGCGTTTTGATTTTGTCTCTCTTTTGGTTTTCGTCAATACGGAAAGAGATCTCTTGGAACCGGATTTGACGTCGCGTTTCCATTCGAATAAGAAGGTGATCTATGCACCCTTGCTTTCGAATCACCGTTTGGGACCGCTCAATAAAATCATTGATTTTATCCTTTTTCCCAGGAAAGTAGCAAGACTTTTGAAAAGACATAACATTGATGTCGTTGTGGCGAGGGGGGCTCCGGCAGGCGCACTCGGCTATCTGGCGACTAAAAAGAGCACCATTCCTTTCATAGTAGAGTCTTTTGAGCCTCATGCTGACTATATGCGCGAAAGTGGGGTTTGGAGTGTATACGACCCTCGCTACCTGTTTCAGAGCAGATGGGAGAAGAAGCAAAGGAAGCACGCAATGGCGCTGTTTCCTGTGGCTGATCACTATCGGGAACGACTCATTCAGCAAGGATCGGATCCAGAGAAACTGATTACCGTACCTTGCTCGGTTGATACGGACGTATTTTATTTCGACCCGGTTGCAAGGGAACGTATGCGGCAGCAATTCAATATCGGCGATGATGACGTCGTAGGCGTTTATGCCGGGAAGTACGGCGGTCTTTATCTCGAGGAGGTGTCATTTAAACTTTATGAAGCTGCATTTCAGTCATTGCGAAATTTCTATCTTGTAATTCTATCGCCATCCGAATTTCATGAATGGATTTGGAGTCAGGTGACGAGATTGGGTTTCCCTTCGAGCCGGGTGCTGGTCAAATTCGTTCCGCATGATACGATTCCCGATTACCTCAATATGAGCGATTTTGCTTTTGCCACGTACAAACCCGGGGCTTCCAAAAAATTTCTTTCCCCGGTAAAGCTTGGTGAGTTCTGGGCTTGCGGACTTCCGGTAGTTTTGACCGAAGGAATAGGCGACGAGTCAGATTTCCTGGAGGCCCGCGGAGCCGGTGTTCTTTTCGACCCTGAAAGGCTGGACCAGGCCCATCTGACCGACTTATATCAACGTTTGGAGGAATTGCTGATCAGACCGGAACACCGCAAGGAATTGGAGAAGCTCGCTGCGGCGCTTAGGAGCCGGCAAAAAGCAGTTGAAGCCTACAGAAGAATATTATTGAGTTGACTATGGCAGGAAGGATGCTTGATGCTTTGAAGTTTATCGTCGTTGCCACGCTTGGTGTGGCGGCTGTTCCAATGTGCGTCGTCGCGCAATGTCCCGACATATCTTTTCAGACCCCTGTCGAAAGTTGCCTGAACGAAACGATCCGGATTGACAATACCTCCACCTATCAAGATGGTGCATTTGTCTGGGACTTTTGCGGAGGAGATTTAACCCGAGAGCCGTCAGCAACTTCTTTGGTTCAAGTGTTGGAGGCGGCAAGTCCTTCCGGGGTCGCCCTGGTGCAGCAATACGAAAACTACTTTCTTTTCATGACGGCGAGAACGAGCAACAACCTGGTCAGGCTTGACTTTGGCAATGATCCAAGGAACGCGCATCCTGAAATCGTTGACCTCGGAAACCCGGGAAATGCATTGAAAGGTCCTGTCGGGCTGGCCATGGTTGAGGAAGATGGTTTTTGGTATGGTCTAACGTACAATTCACAAACCGACAGTCTTGTACGCATTTCTTTCGGACCGTTGGTCTCCAATCGTACGCCTGCGGGCGAATGCATAGCCAAAGGGTTCGCATCCGGAAATTCAAACACAGGGGTAGCCGTTGGATCGTCTGCCGGGAGTGTGGTCGCGGTGTTGACGAACCCCGTTACGAGTAAGCTGACGCTCGTCAATTTGGGAAACAGTGTGACGAACACACCGGATCCGGCCGACATACTCACGACGGCCTCCATCCCCGGTGCCAGCTCTTTGCGTGGCATTTCCCTCAATCACATTTGTGGAAAATGGTACGGATTTGCCGCAGCATCGTCATCGAGAAAGCTGTTTCGCTTTGATTTTGGTACGAGCTTGTTCTCGGAACCTGCCGCCGTTGATATTACAGGAGGTTTTTCAGGCACCGAAAATTTTCAGGACATCCGGGTGTTTTATGATGGAGGTGCGTATGTCGGGTTTGTTTTCACCTTGCAGGGCGTAATGTACAGAGCCGAATTCGGAGAGGATATCACTGCCCTTCCCGAACTGAGCAGTGTGGGCAACCTGGGAATGATAGCCAGCACTACAAGGTTTGACTTTATCAAAAACAATTCGGAATGGACTGCTTTTAGTCCCAACACCGGAACGCGCTTTGTCTACAGGGTTGACTTTCCGAATATCTGTAGCGCGTCAACGGCAGTGGCTACCGGTGTGCAACCAGAGATGATTACCTACCAGCAGCCCGGTGCGTATCAGATAACGCTTGAGGTCATTGATCCATCGGTCGGCCGTAGTTCGTTTTCACGAGAAGTTATTGTGGAGGATAAATTGGCGCCTGATATTGGATTTCAATATGCCGGTGCCTGTGCCGCGCACGACGTTACCTTTACTGTTACATCAGCATCTGACTTATCTGATATTCATTGGGATTTTTCGGATGGACAGATCTCGGATGAGCAGGATCCGGTTCATCATTTTAACAACCCTGGTGTGTATGATGTTGCCCTTACTGTAACTGGCCAGAACGGATGTAGCAATCAATTGGAACGTTCCGTTTCTATCTATCCCCAACCCGCCGCCGCTTTCACCCTTCCCGCATCCCTCCTCTGTAC
>CAYMWA010000192.1:0-6093 GCA_964393795.1 uncultured Roseivirgaceae bacterium | reverse complement strand
ATGATGTAATAGGATTGAGTGATTTTTTTAGAAAGGGCTTGCCGGAAGGCGAGCCTTTTTTTTGTGCTCGCTTTTGGCGCCCGGAGTAGGTTGAAGGGTAGTATCCGTTCGGAGATGGGGCCGAGTTGCAGGTTGCAGGTTGCAGGTTACAGGTTGCAAGTTGCAGGTTGCAGGGTGCAAGTTGCAGGGTGCAAGTTGCAGGGTGCAAGTTGCAGGTTGCAGGGTGCAGGTTGCAAGTTGCCAGTTGCTCACCGGTCCCTGAGCTTGTCGAAGGGCACCGGTGCCGCCTACCGGTGCTGAATGCCGTACGCTGGCCGCGCAGGCCTGTTAGAGGGGCTTTCTTCCGACTGCGACATTCAGTTCCGAGTTCAAGATGGCGACATCATTGCCTTCAGCCTGCTCCCTGACCATAGCATCCAATGTCTGCTGTACCTGGACCTTTTGTCCTTCTGCAAGACCTGCAATAACCTGAGCAGCAATGGGGTTGCTGCTCGTAACGCTATTCCAAAGCTCCGCGCCTGTTTTAAACTTGATTTCCTCGACCTCGCGAATAATCTGAATTTCCTGCAATCCCGCATTTTCCATTCTTTTGCGGAATATTTCAGGGTTCGCCAGCTGAAACGGCAATGGAGGAGGATTCTGAGGCAATCCCTGAAAATCAGGAACGACAATCTGCAGCGCGGTAAAGAAGAACTCAATAAAATCTACCCGATCTGGAGGACCGAATGCGATTACGAGAACAGTGCCTCCCGGTTTTGTTACACGTGCCATTTCATTTAAGCCCTTCGCCAAATCAGGGAACAGCATAACCCCAAATTGTGACCCCGTTATATCGAACGTATTCTCCGGAAACTCGAGCGCATGTCCATCCATTACATATCCGTCAACATTTTCCAGCCCTTCTCGTGACGCACGTTCTTTCAGCAGGCCGATCATTTTGGGAGAAATATCAACAGCGGTAACCGTCGCGCCAAGTTGGGCCGCGGGAATGGTCAACGCGCCGGAACCTGCTGCAACATCCAGGAAACGCATTCCGCGTTTAATCCCGGCAAGCGTTAAAAGTCGCTTTGTAAAATTTCTGTCATGAGTGGGCGTGACATAGCTGTCATAGCCTTTGGAAATCTTGTCCCAGGCTAACACTGTTTGATTTAAATCACTTGATTCCATAAGAAAAGGTTTTAAGTTTTGAAAAACACTTTCGAAACACGACTATCGGTGCCTCCCGGCGAGCGATTCAGCAATTGAAAACTGAAGTGCCTACACAAAGCCTGGCAAAAGCGTCCGACCTTTCAAGCCTTGGGCCATCGCTTTGTTTAACACCAAGGTATCAGCCGCGATCTTCTTATGCATCGGTTAGATTACGTATTTTGAACGCAGTAGTTGATGGGTGATTTCCGCCATTTGGTCGTCAGAAAACCGTGGCAAGACCGAGTTCTTGTCAATAAATGCAGCCGCTAGTACGAAAAACGGCAGCACTCACAAGATTTGATGTTTAAAAGCAAAGGCTGCGGCTTCGGTGCGTGAATTGACCTGCAGCTTGTTGAAGATGTTGCTGAGGTGTCTTTCTACCGTCCTTTCACTAATGAACAACCTGGCTGCGATGGATTTGTTTGTCGCACCTTCTGAAATCAAATGCAGTACCTGGTGTTCCCTTAACGTCAGTCCATGCAGTGGAGGTTGGTTTCTTTTGTCAAGCAATGCTTCTACTTTTCTGAGGTCGGGCAGTGCTCCCAGCTCTTTGAACATCCACGCTGCCGCGATCAATTCCATCATTGCCGTATCCTCATCGCCCTGATCTCTGTAAGAGATTCCCAAAAGAAGCCTGACAGTCGAAGCCTCATAAGGCGCGCTTAGCTCGTTCCAAAGCGTCAGCGATTTGCGCAAGGTCCTAATGGCGGCATCGGGATCATGCTGCTTTAGAAATACCGCACCCTGACAATAAGCGGTCATCGCGTGAAGAAAGATTGCCTGATATTTTTTTGCGATTGTGTCCAATTCTTTCACAGCAGCTTGTGCATCTGCAATTCTACTGTGTGACAGCATTATCTCTATGTAGGCCGGTAACATAGTTGTCCGTTGCGGCGATGTTTTTGCTTCGGTCAAAGCATTCTGAATGCTTTTGACGGCCAGCTCACTTTCATTTTGCGCCAGCCTTAACAGAGCCAGCCCCGGTTGCGGCGTTCTTCCCCACTTGTTGGCCTCAACATAAAGTTTCTCCGCTTGTCGAAAGTCTCCACGGAGTCGGAATATCTCCCCCAACCAATAGTATCCTTCTCCGGCCGCTGGTTCTCCGGGTGGTTTGGAAAGCATCTCACACGCACGCTGCATCTCATGAAGGGCTTCCGACCATTCACCATGAATGTGCATGATCTGTGATCGCCGGATCAGACATTGACCGCGAAATGGTACCATATCGGGCTGTGCCTCACACCACTGACTCAACACGGTCGTCCATTCCTGCGCGCGCCGAAAATCGAATATCTTGTGGCAGGTCTCGACGACCGCACAATATGCGATACCGACAGCCAACGGAGAAATGTCTGCCGACTCCGCGGTAACCATAGACTCATCAAGGAGTGCTATCCCCCGGGCGATATTTCCCAGGTGAATCATTGCCTGGCCCTCGCCAAGCAAACTTAGCGTGACTAGATCCGGATCATTATATCTACAACCGGCTTCACGGGCACTTTTGAAATTTGTGCAGGCTACTTCGGCATTTCCTGCCGCCAGGGAACCTAAACCGGCTGGAAGCAGTAACAATCCTGTCTCTGGCCCTTGATATCTGTGCTCTTCTACCAATCGTTGTGCTCGGGAAAACCACCCGCTTCCCCTTGCGCGCTCCCTCTTGAACATCAGCAGTAATCCGATCCAGAAAGCACATCGGACCGCCTGCTTGACCATTCCATTCTCGAGAAACTGATGATGCGTGCGAGCAAGAAGATCAATACTCTCCTCATCCCTGCCTGTTAAATATGCAGCGATACCAAGCTGATATAGTTCTTCCGGCTTGAGTGTTTTTTCCCGACCTTTTAACGCTTCATAATTCTTCGACCAGGACTGCTCCCGATAAGATTTACTTTGGCGATATCTGTTGGATAATCTCATAGACTGCCGTTAGGACGCGTGCATGAACGCTAAGCAAGCCAAACATGACATTTGGATAATCGCTTTCGCTATCCAACATTAAGAATCTGGCACATTAAATACCAGTATTACTGCTTGAAATCCCGCGCCTATTCTTCGTTCGTCGGGACTCTTCTTTTTTGCATAACTGGAATGCTTTTCAGACCCGATCGACTCATGCGCTTCCGAAATTGCTTAAGTTTGGATATGGAAATTACTTCCGATATCCCGAGGTAAAACATTTGGTGCCATCAAGTAGGATCCAAAAACCTTGCTGAACAAATTAGATCAAATGACAACGAATATGGGAAAAAGTAAATTACTTGAAATGAATAACATGGGCATCGTTGTAGAAAACCTCGACAATGCTATTTCCTTTTTTGCAGAAATTGGGTTAACACTTGAAGGACGAATGATGGTTGAAGGAGAATGGGCAGGACAGGTAACCGGGCTTGGAAACCAGTCAGTAGAAGTTGCTATGATGGTTACGCCTGACGGGCACAGCAGACTAGAACTTTCCCGGTTTCTATTTCCCACGACTGTGTCAGACCATAGAACAGCCCCCGTTAATTCTCTTGGATATCTAAGAATTATGTTCCGAGTTGACAATATTGACGAGTTGGTTTCCAGGCTTACAAAGCAAGGTGCTGAGCTTGTTGGAGAAGTGGTTAATTACCAGGGTGTCTATCGGCTGTGTTATATTCGGGGAACGGAAGGGCTGCTTATCGGATTAGCGGAGCAACTCGGTAATCAATCCACCGAAGATATTTTATCAAAATAATGGCACCATCGCCAGGAAAAAGAGGAAAAGTGTCAATTTGTCGGGATTTAGTGTAACAAGACGCCAACTAATTGGCAATAAACTGCATCTAATGAATTAATGAGAATAGTGAATTTTGGCATTAAACACTTGGTGATTATGACTGTTTCCCTTGTTGTCATTAGTTGTTCGGGCGAGGGTGATCCTGGTGTTACATACGACAGCCAGCGCATTCTTGAATGCCATAATGAACAGACATGGGGGAGTGATGCTACCAGAAACAGAATTGTGGGACTATGGCAATGGAAACATGTGGAATACGTCGATGGTATACCTACAGGGAAAAACGATGAGTTGAAGGGCATGAAAATTGAATTCCGGAATGATTTGACAGGTACTCTGACGAAAGACAAAGCCGTTCCTGTAGAATTTACCTGGTCGATCGGTACCTACGGCGTCTATTTCGGATTTTCAACCACCCCTGAAATTCCGCAATTGAACGGGCAGATCCTATTTTGCGATAATGTAATGTTATGCGGTGTGGCCGGAAGTGGTATCGTTGATGGCGTGAACAACTATTTTCAGAAAATACGATGACTATGAAAATTCCATTCGGCCTTTCCGAAAACGCCATGATCAAAATAATGATAACGTTGGCGTTAATGGCGTGGGTGAGTGGCTGTAGTAGTGATCAAGATGACAATATGTTAAAAACTAGCCGCATAACCATCCACACGATTCAGGATGTAGATGCAGCATTGTTTGCTAAGACCGTCATCCTTTATGAAGATGATCACTATCGCATTTCTACGTATTTTGATCAATACATTTCATCCTATCCGTTTGACGTTCTTTTTGGATATGACGAACTAATGCTTCAAGCGTCGCATGACGCCTTAACACAAGATACGCTCGTTATGCAGGATTACGTTAGATCTCGTGATGACGGTACCTTTACATTAGCGTATCATTTGGAAAAAGGAACCTGCCTCGTTTATAACAAGAAGCTGGAAACAATAATCAAAACGGTACAAATGGAGAAATTCACGGAGGGCGGTCCCATGACGACCACCGCCAGGCGGAGATTTTTTATACATGAAACACTCTTTCTAGAGACGGTTGACCTGGTAAGCTAGTGTCTCAATAGTCGCGCCGGTGTCACATTTCGCGCCGGCTGGCTCCTCACCTCAAAAACCGGCGTCAGAAATAGCTGACCCGGAGGATCAATTCCGGATGCACACTTGCAGTTGCCATGGTAACCGTGATCCTGCAATCATTGAGAACCGCCCTGGCACCGCCAACAGGATCCTTGCGATCGGAATAGGCGCTTACGGGAACAACTATCTGTTATACGCCCGCTCGCTAAGAGTTCTGCGAAAGCGCAGGTGCTTTCACAGTGAAGCTCATTACGAATATAAATTTTACGAGCTCCGCATCTTGTCGTCGCCGTCTTTCTTTTTGACCTGGTATTTCCTTAGCAACGCCCTCGTACTCACTTCAGTAAAAATAGCAATGCAGATTGCATAGTAAAAGCCCGGCTCCTTTGGGCTGAAACTACCTAAAGGAGTCAGCCACATGATTAGAAAAGCCATTATAGCAATCGCAAGGAAGTCCTTCATTAACCGACCTATTTTCATAAATAGTTCAACAAAAACCATACTTTATTTTGAGCAATTTCATCCTCACACCTTTCTGGGAACCGCAAAAAGTACTCTACATCATCGCAGCTTACATCCGGCGCCTCCACACTTGCACCCAACACGCAGTTGAGAATAACCTGTTGCGTAATTCCAAACGCGACTGCACCTAGAAACGCACTAGCTCCGCCAAAAACTGCACCGCCAACAGCGCCTGTAACGGTGCCAACGCCCGGAAATACAACAGTTCCACCACCCGCACCAATCAATGCGCCTCTCACAGCCCCGAATGTCAAAGAAACAACGCCTCCCTGCCAAATACCCTTCCAGTTAACTTGACATGCGCTAGCGCTGATACCGGCCTCTTCTTCAAAATCAGTTCTTATTCCAATCAAAGCTCCAGAAAAATATTTCTTTGCATATTCATTGCCCAACTCCATAAAAGCCAATACCTCAACGTGCTCCTCCCAAAGTAACTGAAATTGGTATTTTGTTGCCAAAATATTTTTCGCCCTTTGAAACTCATAATCAGCTGAGGCCGCAGATGTCGCATCATACATCCTCCTAAAGTAC
>CAYMWA010000191.1:0-6272 GCA_964393795.1 uncultured Roseivirgaceae bacterium | reverse complement strand
ACCACTTATTGTCGATAACCTCTTCGGCTTTTTCGGCGGCAAGTGAGTAGTATTCAGTCCCCTTGTTCAGCGGATGTCCCGCCATTGTCAGATAGACACTCGCAAGTAATGATTTTACGGCACCCAACGAGACACCACCCCTACGGTCTACTTCCGGCAAGGCAGACAATTCAGCCTTCCGCAAATCATCGACAATCAACCCGTACACCTGTTCTTGAGAGGTGCGGGTCGGAAACAAGTCTTCACTCGAAAAATCAATTGGCGTTGTAATCAATGGAATGTCGCCATACAGCCGAACAAGGTAATAATAGTAGAGTGCGCGAAGAAAGTACGCCTGGCCCAACAGGTTGCTCTTGGCGTCTTCATCCATTTCGATAGCGGGAATGTTCTGAATGGAAAGATTGGCATTGGCAATGCCTTCATAAAATCCTTCCCACATGACCCGGAAAACCGGTTCAATGGCCGAATTATCGTGTTGAATCAATCCATTGTTGTACAGGCTCTGGCCCAGCGTGGTGGCATGCCCCACCGGCATCTCAAGCGATACCCATACAGCCTCTCCATAGTTGTTTCCTTCGCCGGTGGTCAGTGTGTACAAACTGGGATAAATGCCCTGCACAGCCGCCTCGGCCTGCGATGCGCTGGTAAAATAATTCTCCTGTGTGATAGCAGACTTATTTTGCTCGGTAAGAAAATCGTCGCAAGCAGTCAAACAGAATACTAGCAATCCAAAGACTCCGGCCTTAAGGAAATGCTGCTTATTTAGTATCATAGCCATTAATATTTTATAGGTCATCAAATCAGAAACTTACGTTCAACCCCATCATAAAGGTCCTCGGCTTGGGATAATCCGCATACGTAATGCCCTGTGAAAAAGGATCATCGTCATAATTGGATACTTCAGGATCATAACCAAAATAGTTGGTAAGGAGGAAAAAGTTCTGCATGGAGGCATATACACGCAAATTCTTTAATCCCCATCGTGTGCTTATTTCCGTCGGTAACTGGTAACCAAGTGACAAATTTTTACCGCGGATGAACGAACCATCGTCAAGCTTGCGCGTATCCATGTAGTAATGATAGTATGCGCCCGTAGGCCGGACTTCTTCAAGTATGGCGTCCTGATTTTCGGGCGTCCAGGCGTCCAACACAGTGGCATAGCTGTTAGCGATACCCTGACGCGCTTCGCCCGAATTTCTGGAGTTGTTGAACACATCATTCCCGCTCATATATTGTAATTCAACCAACAAGTCGAAATTGCCATACCGGAATGTGTTAGAAAACGTACCGTAGAAATCCGGAATCCCCTTGCCAATAATGACACGGTCAAGTCCGTTGATCACACCATCGATGTTCTGATCCACGATCCGTAGATCACCGGGCTGCTGGCCGTATTTGGCGGCTTCGGCCTCCTGTCCAATCTGCCAGATACCCTGACGTTCGTAACCATAAATGGAACCGGCCGACTCTCCCACCCGCAAGATCAATCCCTCTTTAAAACCGTAGAGGATGTCTTCGTTGTTCGCGCCCAGCGCCGTGATCGTATTCGTCAACTTGGAAAAGTTGAATGTCGTTGACCACGAAAACTTGTTGCGGTTAATGTTGTAGGTGTTGAGCGATACCTCGATGCCCTTGTTCTCAATGTTGCCAATGTTCTTGGTTACCGTGGTGTATCCGCTTGTAGAAGGGACCGGCGCATCGAACAGAAGATCACGTGTCTTTCTAATATAGTAATCGGCCTCTAGCGAGACCTTGTTATTCAGCACGCCCAGGTTAAGGCCAACGTTAAATTCCGCCGTCTTTTCCCATTGAAGTATCGGGTTGGCCAGGCGTCCGATGGCCGCGCCGGTGACCCGCTTTCCGCCAATAACATAATCATTGGTGCTCAGGTTGGCCAATGAACGGTAGGAACCGATTTCCGAGTTTCCTGTGAGCCCGTAGCCGCTGCGCAGCTTGAGATCTGAAATAACATGGCTGTTCTTCAGAAAGGGTTCTTCCGACAATCTCCAGGCCACTGCTGTTGAAGGAAAGAATGCAAACTTGTTGTCGGCGCCAAATCGGGAAGACCCGTCATACCGGCCGGTAACGGTAAGCAGATACTTCTCGCGGAAGTTGTAATTCACCCTTCCAAAATACGACTCCATCTGATACTCGTTTGTCGACGAACCCGGCGCTAACGGCGTTGCTCCTGCACCCAGATTATTCCACATATAATAGTCATCAGGCATGTCTCTTGTTCGCGCGGTCCAGTTCAGGTAGTCATAACTTTGGGCTTCAATCCCGGCAAGCACATTGATAGAATGGTCTTCAGTAAGGTCTTTGGAGTAGTTTAACCGGTTCGACCACTGCCAAAAAAGTGACTCGCTGCTGTTTATGTTCGTTTCATTCCGATTACTGCGCAGCCTAGAGCTCCTGAAAAACGGATTAACGCGGTTCGAAATGTTTGCGCCGAGCGTTGAAGTAAACTCCAGACCGGGCAGTATCTTAAAGTTCACGTAAGTGTTCCCGCTAAACGCATTTGATTTAGACGAACGGACGATCTCGTTGATTTCCGTAAGTGGATTGTCCTGCCGCTCGAGCCCTTCGTAGTCGCCGGCGGTTCCATAGGTGCCGTCCGCATATTTGTAAGGAATAAAGGGCACAAACTCAACAAAGCGCCGAACAATCTCATAGGAGCCATCGCTGTCGTCCATGCCACCTTCATTGTACCTTGAATAACTGATGCTGCCGCCGACTTTTAACCAATCCTTCATTTGACGATCCAGGACGCCTCGAACCACAAACCGCTTTGCAAAACTTTCTTTAATGATACCGTTCTCGTTTGTGTAACCCAGAAACAGCCCGTAATTGCTAAGCTCGTCGCCTCCTGTAAACGACAGGTTATGGCTCTGGCTTATCGCCTTCCGGGTAGACATGTCCTGCCAGTCTACATCGTACAACGGCTGCGGAACACCGTTCTCATCAAGTTGGAACAGCTCCCTGTTTCCCAGAGTGTTCCCGACAAGAAACTTCTTCCGTTTTTCAACGGGATCGGTATACTTTCCATTGGCAAAACCAACCGGATCGTATTTTGGAGCGTTCTTGTACTGCTGTTCCTCGATGTACAGAAATTCTTTCGCGTTGAGAACATCGAGTTTCCTGTCTTTCGGAAGCCAGTTGACGCCCCAATAGCTGTCATATGTAATTTGACCGCCACCGGTCTTGCCGCGTTTCGTCGTGATCATGATGACCCCGTTCGATCCGCGTGTACCATAAATAGCCGTAGATGAGGCGTCCTTCAATACGTCTATTGATGCAATGTCATTCGGATTCAGGTTATTGATGCCCGTAGTCCAGACAATTCCATCGACCACATAGAGCGGCTCGCTCGAAGCATTGACAGAACTGTATCCGCGAATGGCAATGCGGGTTCTTCCGCCAGGCCGTCCTGAATTCGTGGACACATTCACGCCGGCAATTCTGCCCGACAATGATTGCTCTACATTTATCGCAGGCCGCTCCATCAGCGCTTCATTGTCAACACTTCCGACCGACCCGGTTAAATCCGACTTTCTTTGCGTGCCATATCCGACAACAACAACCTCACTTAATCGCTGCACATCTTCAGCCAACGTAACATCGACATTCGTCCGCCCGTTGACTACTACCTCCTGCGTTACGAATCCGATAAAGGAGAATATGAGGACAGCATTGTCGTCGGACACGGAAAGTGAGTACCTACCGTCAGCATCAGTAACGGTCCCATTGGTTGTCCCTTTCTCGAGTATGTTGACTCCGGGTACAGGCTGTTGCAGATCGTCGCGTACGACTCCGGAAACCGTATGCGCCAAAGGAAAGACTGGAGAAACAAAAACCGGATCGGGCAACCGGTCGACCACCAGGGCCGACGTGGCAGTCAGGTCTCGCTTTGAATGCTTATCATTCCCCTCCAAATCTTTCTTTGGAAAGATCGAATAATAGCCGTCACCGATCTTTTTAAACGTAAGGCGGAAGGGATTCAACACGTTAACAAGCGTCTCCTCCAGATTATCGGTGATCCTCGCCTCCCCCTCCAGTTGTTTTCCCTGAACCACAGCGGTCTCGAAGGCGAAGTAGACATCGAACTTGTTTTCAATCAACTTCAACAGCACCTTTAGTTCCTCCTTATTCACACGTCCCTGGTCGCTCCTCGAATGTTGCACAAAGGCCAGATCCTGGGAGATTGCATCCTGCATCTGCAAGAAAAGCAGATTGAAAAGACACAACAAAATGGGCAGATAAATTCTTCTCATGGCGTGGACGTTTTAGCTTTTAATTCTCAAAATTATTTCTTAAACCTGATCTCATTTTCGTTTCGCTCAACTTGCCTGTCATAAGTCGTTGCAATCGCCCGTAGGACGAGATCCAAATTGTTATTGGGCAACGTACCCGTGAACTGTCGGGTCCTGAGCACCGAATCAAGCGTAATGGTGACATCGTAATAGCGCTCGATAGTTGACACCACTTCCGATAAAGGCGTGTTATCAAACGAAAGCACACTGCTCTTCCAGCCGGTGTACGCGTCAACATCAACGATTCTCTTCCTGAAGTCAAGTCCGTTCCCGGAAACGCTTACCTGCTCCCCGGGTTTCATGACAAGAACCTTTTTCGCGCTTGACACTAGTTTGACTTTTCCTTCATCCAACGTCACTTCGGTTTCGCGTCCCCGACTATTCACGTTGAACTTTGTACCGAGAACCTGAACCTCCAGATCTCGCGCGTGAACGACGAACTTCTGAAGGTCCTCCTTTTTGGAGACCTGAAAGAATGCTTCGCCTTCGATCCACACTTCACGGGTGCTGCCAGTAGGGAAGCCACGAGGTACTTTGAGTGACGAATTAACATTAAGGATCACGGTACTTCCGTCATCCAACGAAATTGCTCGTACGCCTTCCGCCTGCGAATAGTAAGTCCGGTATAACATCAAGTCCTTGGCCGCATAGCCGGCGATACACAAAAGCATAATCAACGCTGCTGCCCACCCAACATGAAAGGTTCTTTTTCGTTCTTGTCGAAGGTCGGCAGACGCGTGAACATGAAGCATCTCATTGACCGGCTTCTCCCCGCGCAAAAACATCTCATATTCGGCAAGTTTCTTATCAAGGTTGGGCAAACGTTGGGGCCGTTCAGTTTCTCTCTTAAGCAGGTGGGAAAAGAATAGCTCTTGCCGTTTGGGGTCTTGCTTCAGCCAGTTCAACAACATTCCCTTTTCCTGGGCCGTGGCGGTCCCTTCGAAGTTCTTTCTTATTATTTCTTCAAATAAATCGTTCTTCATTGCAGAGCATTAATTTTATCGCTTGTGCGTTTTACCGCGCACCTTTTATTAAAACCAATTCCAATGGGTATTCAGCTTCCTGCGAAGAATACGCAAAGCCTTAGTGATATGCCGTTCAACCGCCTTGCTTGATATGCCAAGTTCATGGGCAATCTCGGCGTGCCGCCTGTCGTCTATTCGACTCAATATAAAAACCCGCTTGCATTGAGGTGGCAATCCGTCGATCGTCTTCTCCAGCAATTGGCTTAGCTCGTCAAATTGCAACAGGTCATCCGTACACCAGGCGGTTTCGGGGAGCGTACAAGTTTCAATTGACTCCTTCCTGCCGAATTCAAGCTTGACGTAATGGTAACAAGCGTGACGAACGCACTGAAACAGGTAGGCTTGATAAGAGGTCGTAATTCGCTCGAAAAGCCGATCGGCCCAGAACCGGCAAAATATTTCCGCTACAATATCCTCGGCCGCAGCTGTAGAGTGCACAAACCGTAGTGCGTGGCTAAAAAGGGGCGCATAGTAAAGCCGGTAAAGCAGGGCACATGCTTGTCGGGGGTCGTTTTCAAAGGCGCTCCTTAGCCAAACCTCTGTGTCAATTATTTTAGCCTCCCTTTCGTGCGCAAAAACAAGGCCTTTCGCGCGATCATCCTCCGTTAAACATTCAGGCATAGGTATTCGGTTAAGGTTTCATGTAAGAGGAAAAACAAGGCAGTACCCCCACCCTCTTCAAAAAAGAATTTACATTTTTTGAGGTCCACCCCGAAAACAATTCTTCGAGCGGCGGGGTAAACACCTCACAAATCCGGGGAACCAAAAATGGTGCGGTTTGCAAATCTCAATCCCTTGACAATCAGGCCTTGGGGATCATCCCAACCCAAACTTACAACCGCAAAAAAAACGAGCGTGATTCGGCTTTTTACACCATTTCCAATTCACTACATTTATCCATCGAAACACTCATCCCATGACCAGCTATCTCAAAAGC
>CAYMWA010000190.1:0-6402 GCA_964393795.1 uncultured Roseivirgaceae bacterium | reverse complement strand
TACCGGCGTGAAACACCAGCTGGTGATCGTCTGCCTTCAGGCCGCGAATGACTTTTCCTTTATCATAGTTTCCGGGATAACCGCCGCTGACCAGTGCAACGGTCACCGCATGGTCCGGATCGATTTGTACTTGCCGACCTTTGAGTTCCCCCTTTGCCGTCGCCGTGAGAAGCTCGACAAAATCGCTTTGAATGCGTGGCAAAATGGCCTGCGTTTCAGGGTCACCCATTCGCGCATTGTATTCGATAACGAATGGATTACCCCCGACATTCATAATGCCCACAAAAATAAATCCTTTATAGTCAATACCCTCACGATGGAGCGCTTCAATGGTAGGCTTGACAATCCGGGTCTCCACCTTTTCCATGAAGGCCGGTGTTGCAAAGTTCACTGGCGATACGGCGCCCATGCCTCCCGTATTAGGCCCGGTATCTCCTTCCCCGATACGTTTGTAGTCTTTCGCCTCCGGCAGCATCACGTAGTCCTTTCCATCAGTCAGCACAAAGACCGACAGTTCGATGCCCGACAGGAACTCCTCGATCAGCACCTTGGCACTCGCTTCTCCGAACTTCTTGTTGACCAGCATGTCTTCGATAACGGCCTTCGCTTCCGACTGCGACAGCGAAATAACAACACCCTTCCCGGCAGCGAGACCGTCGGCCTTCAGTACAATCGGGGGTTTACAGGTTGCGATGTATTTCAGCGCATCGGGCAATTCAGCTGCCACAAAAGAGCGTGCTTTGGCGGTCGGTATGTTGTTGCGCAGCATGAACTGTTTTGAAAAGTCTTTGCTGCCTTCCAATTGTGCACCGGCTTTTCCGGGGCCCACGATCAGTATGTCACTCAGCGACGGATCGGCTTCAAAGAAATCGCGAATGCCCTGTACCAGCGGTGCCTCAGGCCCGACCACCATCAACGATATCTGCTCACGCTGGCAGAACTGGCCGAGGCCTTCAAGATCGTCCATGGGGATCGCTACATTCTGCGCCACTGAGGCCGTACCTGCATTCCCGGGGGCGACAAAGAGCTTGTCACACAATGGACTCTGTGCAATTTTCCACGCCATTGCATGTTCCCTTCCGCCGTTCCCGATTATGAGTATATTCATCGACTACTGTATTCAGTTAATCACCAAATATAGAAGTTATAAATCAGAAATATACGGTTGGGAGACCCCGGGTCCGGGGCTTTGTTAAAAAAATGGCGATAAATAAAAAGGGAGCCGGCACTGCAGGCTCCCTCTTCCCCACTGATACGGATCAGTTGGCGTATTCGGATAAAAACTTGATGCGCATCAGGCGGATCTCCTCTTCCGAATAATCGGCAATCGCATCGCTATTCAGCGCCTCCTGCAGATCATCCGTTTCCGCTTCCATGAAATAGTCGTGGATGTCATCCTGTTTGGACTGGTCAAGGACCTGGTCGATATAGTAGTTGAGGTTGAGCTTCGTACCCGAGAAACAGATGTTTTCAATTTCGGTCAGCAGGTCCTCGAATGACAACCTCGTAGACTCAGCAATCTCTTCGAGGTCTATCTTCCGGTCAATCTGCTGTATAATCGAGATTTTGGTTTTGGATTTATTGACCGAAGACTTGACCACAACCTCACTGGCCGTCTCGATATCGTTTTCATCAACGTATTTTTCGATCAGCGCCAGGAACGGCGGGCCGAACTTGTTGACTTTGCCCATACCCACGCCGTTGACCTGTGCCATCTCCTCCTTGGTCGTCGGATAGGTCGTGGCCATTTCTTCGAGCGAAGGATCCTGGAAGATCACATAGGGCGGCAGATTCTTTTCACGCGCGATCTTTTTCCGGAGGTTCTTCAGCAATTCATAGAGCTTCTCGTCGTAAGCTTTTGAATGAATGTGTCTTTCACTTGACACTTCTTCGTCTTCCAGATCAGTCGTGAAGTCATGGTCACGCGCAAGTTCAATGGCAAAGGGTTTCTTCAGGAAGTTCACCCCTTTGGCGGTAACCTTTAACGCACCGATGTTGTCGATGTCTTTTTCCAGATATTGGTATATGAGGGCCTGACGGATAACCGACTTCCAGAAATCAGCATCCTCGTCGCTTCCTTTTCCGAATACGTCGAGCTCAAAATGACTGTAGCTCTTGACATATTCGTCTTCCACACCTCTGATCACGTGTACCAGGTGGTTGAGGCCGAATCGTTCACTGGTTTGTTTTGCTGCCTGCAGTGCGATCTTCACATACTCGGTTCCATCAAAGCGCTCCCTCGGGTTGACGCAGTTATCGCACATGCCACAGTTGTCTTCGGTATATGCTTCGCCAAAATAGTGAAGCAGCTGCCGTCTGCGACAAACAGGTGACTCGGCATAGTACTCCATTTCCTGGAGCAGGATACGTGCATTCTCGCGTTCCTGTACCGGTTTATCCTTGTTGAACTTTTCGAGCTTGTTCAGGTCATTGTGGCTATAAAACATGAGGCACATCCCCTCGAGTCCGTCACGCCCCGCACGTCCTGTTTCCTGGTAATAACCTTCGAGCGACTTGGGCACATCGTAGTGGACAACGAAACGCACGTCAGGTTTGTCGATCCCCATACCGAACGCAATAGTGGCCACAATAATATCCGTCTCTTCATTCAGAAAGTCATCCTGGTTCTTGATCCGCACATCGGGATCCAGTCCGGCGTGATAAGGTGCTGCCTTGAACCCGTTTACGTTGAGGAGCTGTGCGATCTCCTCTACTTTCTTCCTGCTAAGGCAATAGATGATTCCTGACTTTCCTTTTCGCTCTTTTAGAAATTTGATCAATTGTTTCTTGGTCTCTTTCTTCGGCCGTACTTCATAGTAAAGGTTCTTGCGGTTGAAAGAAGACATGAACACATCGGCATCCTCCATGTGGAGGTTCTTCTGGATGTCAAGCTGAACTTTTGGGGTAGCGGTTGCTGTCAGTGCGATGACCGGCATTTCACCCAGGTTTTGTATCATCGATTTGATACGGCGATATTCAGGGCGGAAGTCATGACCCCATTCGGAGATACAGTGCGCTTCGTCTATAGCTACAAATGAAACGTTTACTTTCTTGAGAAAATCGATCGTTTCTTCTTTGTTGAGAGATTCAGGAGCGACATACAGCAATTTAACCTCGCCGTTCATGCAGTCCTTTTTGAGTCGGGTGATCTCACCTTTGCTTAACGTCGAGTTGAGGAACCGGGCATTGACGCCATAGGCGTTCATTTGGTCAACCTGATTTTTCATCAGTGCGATCAGCGGCGAGATAACAATCGCGAGGCCGTCGCGCATCATTGCAGGCAGTTGGTAGCACAGGGACTTGCCTGCGCCGGTGGGCATAATAACAAACGTATTCTTTCCGTCCAGCAGGTTACGTATCACCCGCTCCTGGTTACCACGAAATTGGCTGTAACCAAAAATCTCCTTTAAGCTTTCCTTTAAAGCGTCTTTCTCTTCGACAAGCATCATTTCTTCTTATGTAATCTTTAATTGTATCTTTATGTTTTAGTTAGACTAATTTTAAAACCATTGAAGTTAACAAAAAATATCAGAAAAATTGCACAGGATGTTCTTTTAAATGAGTCAAAGGCAGTCGCTAACCTGGCATCATATATTGATGAGAAATTCGAAGCTTGTGTTCGTGAAATATATTCTGCAAAAGGTCGCCTTGTCATAACCGGCATTGGCAAAAGCGCGATCATAGCCAATAAAATTGTGGCAACGTTAAATTCGACCGGCACGCCATCGCTTTTTATGCATGCGGCAGATGCCATCCACGGTGACCTGGGAATGGTACAGCGAGACGATGTTGTTATGTGCATTTCTAAAAGTGGTAATACACCGGAAATAAAGGTCTTGGTTCCCTTACTCAAACGCCGGGGCTCTCGCCTTGTTGCACTTGTCAGCAACACTAATTCTTATCTGGCACAACAAGCCGATTTCGTGCTGAATGCAACGATTGCGGGAGAGGCCTGCCCTCTTAACCTGGCACCAACGACCAGCACAACCGCGCATCTGGCCATGGGCGATGCCCTTGCCATTTGCCTGCTCGAACTCAGGAACTTCAGCTCCCGAGATTTTGCCGAGTACCATCCTGGCGGGTCACTGGGGAAGCAACTTTATCTAAAAGTTTCCGATATTTACCTTCAACACAAATTACCTGCAGTTAGTGCCGGTACACCGCTGAAAGATGTAATTGTTGAAATTTCAAGCAAAAGATTGGGCTGTACCTCTGTATTGGACGAAGCTAACAATTTATTGGGTATTATTACGGACGGTGACCTCCGACGAATGCTGGAGAAAACCAAATCGCTTGACAAAATCAAAGCGGCGGATATTATGACCCCAAATCCTAAAACGATTGAAAAGGATGCATATGCTGTGGAGGCCCTCCACCTTATGCAAAACGCCAATATCACTCAGCTCGTCGTTATGGACAAAGCAAAAGTGGCGGGCTTTATTCACTTGCACGACCTGCTGAAAGAAGGGATCGTGTAGTTTCCGATTAAAAACGAAAAAAACCTTTTATAATATTTCGTCTCAGACGTTTTTTACAACATCTCTTACGCTTATTTAAGGAATGAACAAGAATTTATATGTAGTGCTCATGGCCGGCGGCGTCGGCGTCCGTTTCTGGCCCTACAGCCGCAACTCAAAGCCGAAACAATTTCTCGATGTGCTTGGCACCGGGAAAACCCTGATTCAATCGACTTTTGAACGGCTGCTGCCCCTGTGTCCGATCGAGAACATTTTTGTGGTCACCCACGAGGAGCACGCCGGCATCGTCAAAGAGCAGCTGCCCGACTTAAGTGACGAGCAGATCCTCTCCGAACCGATGCGAAAAAATACCGCCCCGTGCATCGCTTACGCCAGTTACAAGATCCAAAAGATCAACAAGGATGCAGTAATTGTGGTAAGCCCCGCCGATCACCTCATCCTCAAAGAAAATGCATTTCTCGATATAGTCACCCAAGCGGCGGAAATTGCCCGCGCCGATGAAAAGCTGATCACGATAGGGATCAAACCGACCCGCCCGGAAACGGGATACGGATACATCCAATACCACACCGAGAAGAGCTTTGCCAAGAAGGTGAAGACTTTCACTGAAAAACCCGAACTGCCGCTGGCCAAAAAGTTTCTGGAAAGCGGCGACTTCGTCTGGAACGCCGGAATATTTATATGGAGCGTGTCGGCTATTATCAAAGCGATTCAACTCCACATCCCCGAAATGGCTGAAGTATTTGAAGAGGTCAAGGGTCAACTCGGAACACCACAGGAAAAACAGGCGATCGGCGCCGCTTATCCGCAGTGCAAAAGCATTTCCATTGACTACGGCGTCATGGAAAAGGCATCCAATGTCTACGTGTGCCTCGGCGATTTCAGCTGGTCCGACCTCGGATCATGGGCTTCCATTCATGACATTTCCGAGAAAGACGAGGACAACAACGTCATCCGTGCCAACGCCCTTATATACGACACGCGAAATTCTATTATCAAAGGGTCTGACGACAGGCTGATTGTCGCACAAGGACTGAACGGCTATCTGGTCGGTGAATTTGGAAATGTCTTCATTGTATGCGAAAAGGACAAGGAACAACAGTTCCGCCGATTTGTCAGCGATCTGAAGTCAAAGCCGAACGGCGCCGAGTTCCTTTAGCGGGTATCAAGCGGCTCAACTGGAACGCGTCCTCACTACTTCGTAGACGGCGATCGCCGCGGCCACAGACACATTTAAAGACCCGATCTTTCCCTTCATCGGAATTTTGACGAGTTCGTCAGCCTCGCGAAGGAAAAGATCGGATATGCCGTCTTCCTCCGAGCCTACAATCAATGCGAGGGGGCCGGACAAAGGCGTTTGATAAAGCGACTGACGCGCCTTCTCCGTGCAGGCCACTACCCTGATGCCGTTCTCACGCAAATAGCGCAAAGTGGTTTTCAAGTCCCTTTCGCGACAAACCGGAAGGTGATTCAAAGCACCGGCGGATGTCTTCATCGCATCACTCGTAATCGGCGCATTACCTTTCTCCCCGATAACAATTCCGTCTACCCCCGCGCATTCGGCGGTGCGGACAATTGCTCCAAAATTCCGGACATCAGTGATGCGGTCGAGGATCAGCAAAAACGGCTCACGCCCCTCGCGGTAAGCCTGGTCTATCAAATGATCAAGCGAAGCAAAGTTGACAGCCGCCAACAGGCAGATGACACCCTGATGGTTCTTCGTAGAAAACTTCTTGAGCTTTTCCTGTGGCACAAAAGTGTACGGCACATGGTGCTGCCTTGCCAACGTAATCAACTCCTTTATCAAGTCGTTGCTCAGCCCCGACTGAATCATGATCTTTTCAATCTCCTTACCCGCGTTAATCGCTTCCATGACCGCACGGGTACCGTAAATCATTTCATTCTTTTCCAAGTTAGTGTGTTA
>CAYMWA010000189.1:0-6489 GCA_964393795.1 uncultured Roseivirgaceae bacterium | reverse complement strand
CCTGCAACCCGCTCTACGCCGCCGCCTGCCGTTCACTAAGTGCCTTCAATTCGGCTAACGCCGCCGGCCATCCCTCATCAAACATACTCGTCCATTCCGGGGTAGTTTCTATCGTGACCTTCACCTTTGTTTTGCCGTCTTGCTCCGTAAATTGGTATTCTTCCTTTGTTCCAATCCAGCCTTTTGCCATGTCACTCTGGCGATCCTCAACGCCCCCGGGACCAAGTGCCGCAACATGAACGGCAAGAACCCTCTTGTTAGGTATTAGTTCCGCAATCTCCGCGAGCGTGCCACTGCCATCAGGTCCGACAAAACTGATCTTTGTTCCTTTCTCCCATTTTCCTTTATAGGAGGAGTCAGGCCAGCTTCGGGATACCCACTGCTCATAGGTTTCCTTCTGCAACATCGTTTCCCACACCTTCTTCACCGGTGCGGCGATTTCAATTTCATACTCAAGACGTTCCATGGTTGCATAATTTAGTTAAACAATTCTTAAGTCGTTGGTCAGTTCTATGCCATCGTGAGCGTCGCCCCATTGATTTTGTGATGATCACATCCATTATGGCGCAAACCGGTGACATTGCATCACAACTGCCTATACAAAGGTGCGTGATATCTTCCATATGTCGGGGTGCCCGGTGCGACATCGTGCAGGGCGAATTGCGACGGGTGCTTCCCTTGACGGGGATTTTAGGACCAGCCCTTGAACGACGAGGCGCGAAGTGTTAATATTGGCGTTTTAGCTGTCGTTATGAGTAAGGGGAAGGCGTCTGTTGTCACGCTCAAGGTCGGATCCAATGTTATTGCCAATGCCCAGGGGCTACCCGATGAGCAGGTTATTGCGCATATTTCGCGTCAAATCAAAGGGTTGAGCGAACGTGGCCACAAGGTGATTCTGGTCACTTCCGGGGCGGTGGCCGCGGGCCGAAGCATTTACCAGTTTCCTAAGAAAACAGACACCGTCGTCCAACGCCAGGTGCTGGCATCGCTGGGCCAGGTCGAGTTGATCTCGCTGTATAAGGATGCATTTGAGAAAGAAGGATTGTTGTGTGCGCAGGTGCTGGTGACCAAGGCGGACTTTAAAAGCCGCCATCACTACCTCAATATGCAGAACTGTATATCGGCACTGCTTAACCATGGTATTGTCCCGATCATCAATGAGAACGATGTGGTGTCAATCACAGAGCTCATGTTTACCGACAACGACGAGCTGGCCGGGCTTGTGAGCGCCATGATGAACACCTCTTTGTTGATCATCCTGACGAACGTCGACGGTATTTATGACGGCGATCCCTCAGAACCAGGAACAAAGGTGATTCACGAATACGACTCGGCACACATTCGCCTTGAGGATATTGCGCGCGCCAAGAAATCGAGCTTCGGGCGTGGCGGAATCCTGACCAAATGCCAGACGTCCGAAAAGATCGCCGGCATCGGTATACCCGTTCATATTGCCAATGGAAAAACGGAGAACGTTGTTTTGCGTATTCTGAATGGCGAACGGATCGGGACACGCTTTCCTGCGCAACGCCTTGCCTCAAGTTTCAAAAAATATATGGCGCACGCGTATGAACAAGCCAAGGGAAAAGTCGTCGTCAACCCGGGTGCCAGTGACGCGTTGCATTCCAACACTGCCCACAGCCTGCTTCCGGTCGGAATCACCGATGTAATTGGTACCTTTGAGAAGGGCGACCTGATTCAGATCCTCGACGAATCCGGAAAGGAAATCGGTCTGGGTCTTGCGCGCTACGGCCATAAGAAAGCAAAAGAAGTCATCGGCCAGAAAAATCAGAAGCCGGTAATTCATTATGACCACCTTTATCTGCATTAATCATGAACAACCTCGAAAATACATTCCGTTCCGTTCAGGCTGCGAGTCGAAAGCTGTCGCTACTATCGCGAGAAAAGATCAACGAGGTTTTGCTCGCACTCGCCGATGCGGCAGTCAATGATATTCCCGGCATACTGGAAGCCAACGCGAAAGACCTTGCCCGCATGCCTGAATCGGATCCCAAGTACGATCGTCTCAAGCTCACTGATCAGCGTATACGCGATATTGCTTCAGATATCCAGAACGTTGCCACATTGCCCTCGCCCCTTGGCATCATACTCGAGGAAAGAAGAGTGAAAAGCGGTCTCGATCTGCGAAAGGTCACCGTACCGCTTGGCGTTATTGGCGTCATCTACGAAGCAAGACCCAACGTCACCTTTGATGTATTTTCGCTTTGTCTAAAATCCGGCAATGCCTGTATCCTGAAGGGAGGCAGCGATGCGGAAGCTTCCAACAAGCACATTCATCAACTCATCCAGCGTGTGCTGCGTGAGGCCGGCCTTGATGACAACATCGTTGCGCTGTTGCCGACTGACCGGCAGGCGACGACTGAACTACTTCAGGCCGTGGGCTATGTCGACATTCTCATCCCGCGCGGAAGTCAAAACCTGATCGACTTTGTTCGCGACAACGCGAAAGTACCGGTCATCGAAACCGGCGCCGGTATCGTACACACCTACTTTGATAAGACAGGCGACGTCTCAAAAGGCAAGGACATTGTCTTCAACGCCAAAACCCGCCGTGTGAGCGTATGCAATGCCCTCGACTGCCTGATCGTTCACTCCTCCAGGCTGGCAGACTTGCCAATCCTCGTAGAATCACTGGCGTCCCGGAATGTGATGCTCTACGCAGATGAGCGCAGCATTGAACCGATACGGTCGGTCTACCCGCAGGAACTTCTTCAGTCCGCAAAGCCGGAGCACTTCGGCACGGAGTTTCTCGACTACAAGATGAGCATCCGTACAGTTGACTCCTTTGAAGAGGCCCTCGACCATATTCACGAGCACAGCTCAAAACACAGCGAAGCCATCATCGCCGAAGACGAGAAGACCATTGAGCAATTCCTGCTGAGCGTCGACGCAGCTGCCGTCTACGCAAATGCATCAACAGCGTTCACCGACGGCGCGCAGTTCGGCCTCGGCGCAGAGATCGGCATCAGCACACAAAAGCTCCATGCCCGCGGTCCTATGGCGCTGCGTGAACTTACTTCATACAAGTGGCTGGTGAGAGGTGATGGAACGGTACGGGAATAACAGTTGACAGTTGACAATTGACAGTTGACAATGGGGGAAGTCTACACCTTTAGTGCCGACACTTTCCCCAATCCCTCCCCTGATCCCTAATGCCCAGTGCCCTTAACCCACGCGCGGTGCCGACGCTCAGTTGGCAGTTGACAATTGGCAGTTGACAATGGGGGAAGTCTACACCTTTAGTGCCGACACTTTCCATTCTGTCTCTAATTCCTAATCTCCCAATCCCTGATCCCTAATGCCCAGTGCCCAATCCCCAATGCCTTAGTGCCCAATGCCCAATTTCCGATTTCCAATGACTAATGACTAATGACCAATTTCCAATGACTAATTTCCAATGACCAATGACCAATGACCAATTTCCAATGACTAATCCCCAACATCTACGATTCCCGGTAGGAGTTCCTTATATAATTGAACGCGCGAAACATATACCCTTCTACGGTCCGGGTGGTGATATTCATTCTCCGGGCGATTTCGTTGTTTGAGAGTTCTTCGGTGAGGCGGAGGCGCAGCGCTTCCTGGCACCGCTCGGGTAATTCGTTGATGAGTTTCTCAAGGCGGGTGTGGACAGATGCATCGTCAGGTTCCGCGTCGGCGCGTGCTTCATACACCGCTTCGAAAAGCATGAAATGCTCGACGTACTTCCGTTTGAGGACGCTCTTCCTGAAATGATGAATGACCTTGTGGCGAACGATGCCAAGAAGGTAGTTCTTCAGCGAGGTGTGGATGCTCAGTGTTGAGTGGCGTTCCCATAGGAAAGTAAAAACCTCCTGGACGATTTCTTCACAGTCCTCTTTGGCCTCAACATTTTTACGGGCATAGCGGTAGAGGTCACGGACATACTTTCGGTAGATGATCTCAAACGCTTTCCGGTCGCCGGTGTTCAGGGCGGCGACCAGGTCTGCGTCTGTGTGGGCGTCCGTATGGTAGTCCACGGTCATAATGACGTTTTGAAATCGCAATCGTCAGGGCTTGCTGACCGGTAGGTGAAGCTGTTGTGAAGCTGCCGGCAGGCTTGCAGGGAAAAGATAAAAGGCGCGGGGCTCTGCTTACCATCATTACTGAGGCCTGAGGAAGTCGCCTTATATGGCAGTAAGCAGGAAGCCCCTGCGCCTAATGCGTTGTATGCGATGAATGTCTTGAAAGTGCGCCCCATATCTCATTCGTCTTCTGTTCTCAGGCATCAGTAAATGAGATCGTGACGTGTGCGTCTTTCCTCAAATGTAAGCGATGATCATTTTATATACAAATTTGGTAATATAATAATCACCATCAACGCGCAGTTTGACTGCGTGAAGAACAGAGATGAAGAATACCAAATGGCCTTCGGCCGACACGTCAGGAAATTGCGCGACTTAAGAGGTTGGTCGCAGGAGCAATTGGCAGCAGTTTCGAATATAGACGTGAATCAAATCTCCCGGATCGAAAATGGCAAGCATGCCGTCACCCTGCACACCATCAGAGCACTCGCTGTAGCCCTCGGCGTATACCCTGGCGAACTTTTATCGTTCCGCTTCAGATTAACTTTGAACGTAGATTTTCAGTCGGGGCATCAGAAAAGTCCGCGACTGGCGACAACGGCTTTCGTAAATAAACTCGCCGATACGGAATTTTTCAGCAAGCCTCGTTCTGTCGCCGACATTATTGCACAGTGCAGGAAACAATATCGGGTAAACCTGAAAAGCTCGGCGGTCTCCGGTGCGCTGGCCAAACTGGTTCAGTCAGGCAAATTGAAGCGCCTTCCTGCATCAGGTCAAAAAAACAGGTACTTGTATCAGAAGCGGAAATAGCCAAAAGAAAAACCAAAACCGTTCGACCCTCTAGCCATGTCAACCTTCATTGACACCCCGGAATTTAGAAATACCCTCTACTCCTGGCCGGAAAAGATCATTGCCTACTTGTATGAGGACTATTACGATCGCTTGGTCAAGATCGCCGATATGCATACGCACGATCGCGCGACTTCCGAGGATGCAGTGCAAGAGGTATTTACGGTCATTTCAGAACGGCATAGGGAACTGGGAAAACTACACGACCAACCTTTCCACGCGTTTCTGATAAAGGCAGTAACCAACCATTCCATCACGCTCTACCGCCAGGGCATCCGAAACAACATCCGCGACACCCGGTACTTCTACTTTACGCAAGCAACCTACTTTTGTGAAAAAAGCGCAGAAGCGAATATTATCGCGGCCGAAAAAACGTCGTTGTTAAAGGTTGTCGTCGGCATGCTGCCACCCCGACAACGCGAATGCTTCCGGATGCAGACGGAACAAAAACTAAAGGTCAAAGAAATCGCACGACGTCTGGGCATTACGAGAAAAACCGTGGAGTACAACCTGACGGCAGCGCGAAAGAGCCTCCGGAAATACGGGCCGAACCTGGAGTGATAAATTCCGGTCAACCCCTTGCCCGCTCATTCCCATCCGGTCCGCGCGATCCAGTGCAAGTTTGCAGTTTGTTCCAAAAATAAATTTCACCTGCGGGCTGGGGATTTCCGATTCGGCGTAGAGTATAGGATAGAGGGTCCATGTTCAAATCTGACAAACATGAACACAGAAAGGCTATTTCAGGCATTATCCGCCATGCATTTCCTTTCAGCGGATTTTAGACAGGCCGTTAACGCGGAGCTTCACTCCGTGCGCTTTCCCAAAGGTCATTATCTCGTTCAGGCGCAGTCGCCGGCACACCATGTCTATTTCCTCGAAAGCGGTTTCGCTGCCGGATTTCAGTACCATGAAAACAAGCGTATTGTGACCGCATTCTGGCAACCGGGCGATATTATCCTGTCTCCCAAAAGCTTCTTTGAACAATTGCCAACTGATGAGATCATTCAGTTGACCACCGACAGTGAATTGCTTTCCATGTCGTACAGTTCGGCGATGAAGCTCATCGAAAATTTCAAGGTAGCCAATCTATTGGCCCGCGACATATCCATCCTCCATAGCACCAAAGTTGAAGAACGAATCGTCGACCTGCACACACTTCAGGCGTGGGATCGATACACCAAGCTCATCCGAATCTATCCCGGAATCGAGTTGCACGTGTCTCAGGATCTTATTGCCTCGTACCTCAACATTACTCCTCAGTCTTTGAGCCGGCTAAAGGCGGATCACGCGAATTAGCACTCGGCGTATGTTAATTAAAGTTTTAACATAGGATAACGCAATCCTTATCCTAAGAAAACAGTAAGTCGAACTCGATAATCTACCTTCATAGTATCAAAGCTAAAGGGGCCAACTATGAAACGGAAAATCGCAGTTGAGGTCATTTCATTTTTGTTTATTGTGCTGTTTGTGTATGCGGCCACCAGCAAGCTCCTTGATGTGCAAAAATTTCAAGTTCAGATCGGGCAGTCACCGCTCCTTACTTCCGTGGCGCCATTTGTTGCATGGTTTATTCCTA
>CAYMWA010000188.1:0-6537 GCA_964393795.1 uncultured Roseivirgaceae bacterium | reverse complement strand
GCTCCATTTTTGAAACGCAACATCCAGTCGAGGAGGTCGGTCTGCAGGTATGCCTTGTCCCATATGCTGTGATTCATGCCGGGGAATAAGGTGACTTTAGCAAGTGGATTGGGATGACTTCGATTGATCGCATCCACCATACTTGTTGTGACAGTATAGGAAACGATCTTGTCACTGGCTCCATGGAAAGCCCATACCGCTACATCTTCGTGGGCGATGGCGGCTGCCTTGCTGATGGCATTGCCGCCTGAGCAGACCGGCGCAATAGCAGCAAATACTTTCGGATAGGCGCCGGCTGTTTTCCAAACGCCTAGTCCGCCGAGGCTGAGTCCCGTTAAATAAACTCTCCGATTGTCGATGCGGAGCTTCTTCTTTACGTAGTTCAACACTTCAATGATGAACTCGGGAGACCACGAACCATAGTTGCTCTTGAGTTGTGGTGAGATGAGTATGAAGGGAAATTTCTTTCCCTGGCTCGCGTACTTTGGAAGGCCTACATTGTCGACCCGCGGCAGATCGCGTATCACCAGTTTGGGGTCGGTCGATGAAGTTCCCTTTTCTTTAATCCCATGCAGCGATATGACCAGGGGATATTGTTTTGTGTTTCCGTGATAGCCCTCCGGAAGATATTGGAGGTAGCCGATTCCTGAAGACGTAATTTCGGCGGTCTGCTGCGCGTTCGCCACAGTGAATGAAGTGGCAGCGAGCACCGTCAGTATGAGGTAGATTCGTTTTCTCATCGGGTCAATAATTTAGTCAGTGTTTAAACGCTCACCATGCGTGCACGTCGTCGTGCTGTTTTCGTGGGACAAATGAAAGGAATGGAACAGGCCACGGCGCGTTTCAAAAGGTGAAAGGATGAATGGGTCGGGGAACTTGCCAATGAGGCGGTGATTTTTCTATTTTTTCCTACTGTTGCTGTCATGAACTATTGCAAAAATTGCTGCCACCGCAAAAAAATATGGTGAAAGCTTGAATTTACGGAACGCGATTTCGACCTTTAGTTAAGTTAGCAAAAAGGCCCGATCATGCGAAGACCCTCTCGCCCAGGCCTGTCATTGGTGTTGGCACTTTATGTCGGCATTCCGTTGGCAGCGCAGCATCTTGAATCCATCGGAACGGAGAAGCCGTTTTCCTTCGACGGTGGTGTATCTTTCAATCAGGTCTTCTATTCCGGCAGGGGCGCCTCCTCTCATCGCGATCCATACCACTTCATTGCCTCTGCCCATCTCAACCTTTCCCTTTACGGCTTGATGATTCCGCTTGCCTTCACGGCTTCCAATCACAATGCAGCATTTGTCCAGCCCTTTAATCAATACGCGCTCCATCCTTCATGGAAATGGATTGCTGCGCATGCCGGCTATACTTCAATGTCTTTTTCACCATATACCGTCAATGGACATAATTTCCTCGGTGGCGGTATTGAACTGACTCCAGGAACCAAGTGGCGCTTCAGCGCGCTCTATGGAAGATTTCTCAAAGCGGTCGCTTACGATACAGCTGCACTCACCAGCGCCACACCTGCCTTCAAGCGGATGGGGTATGGATTCCAAACAAGCTATGGCACGGGAAACGACTTTGTTGAATTGATCTTTTTCCATGCAGCCGACGAGCCGGGCGCTATCCTAACCATGCCTGATACTGCCGGCATTGCACCGGAAGAGAACGCAGTGATGAGCGTTCGCGCGGGCAAGACGATCTTCAAACACTTCCGCCTCAAGGCAGAGGTGGCCACCAGCGCGTTGACACGCGATACACGTGCGGCCACAACAAAACATGACCATGTTCTCGCACATACCGGGTCACTGTTTACACCCCGGGTGTCGTCCACCTATGACAAGGCTTTCAAAGCGACGTTTGACTATCAACAGCAGGGATGGTTGCTCGGGCTGGCCTACGAGCGCGTCGATCCCGGGTATCGCACATTGGGGGCGTACTACTTCAACAACGATCTCGAACATGTCGTTGTCAATGGCTCGGCCGGGATGCTGCAGGGAAGGTTGAACGTGGCCATGAGCGTTGGCGTTCAGCGCGACAACCTGGAGAAGCAGAAGCTCAGCACGATGCGGCGTGTGACCAGCTCGATCAATGTCAACTACTTATCGGGCGACAAGTTGAACCTCACGGCGTCGTACTCGGGCTTCCAGAGTTACGCTAATATTCATTCGCGGTTTGATGCGATTAACCAACTCACGCCCTATGACAATCCAGATACCCTGAACTATACGCAGATATCAAGGAATGCTTCCCTTTCGGGGATGCTCACGCTGCGGAAAACCGATGACACCCGGCAGCAACTGGGTCTACAACTTTCCTGGCAGGATGCAGCACAGCAACACGGTGATGATGGCGACGTTGGTGCAGCCCGATTCTACAATCTCAGCTGCACATACGCCGCACGCTTTGTGCCCCGAAGCACGACATTAGGGATTGCATTAAATGCAGTCATCAACGACGGTTCGTTCATAAAGACGCGTACCCTCGGGCCGACCGTCTCATTGACCCGCTCGTTTTTTCAACGAAGATTTCGCAACACGTTGTCATCGTCGTACAACTGTACTTACAGCAATGGTACCAGGGTCAATACCATCATCAACTGCCGTTGGAGTGGTTCGCTGTCGATGAAGAACAAACACAAAATCAAAATAAGTGCTGTGATGGTAAGGCGCCGGCATCCGGGTGAGATGGTGCCGCAATCCGTTACCGAATTTACAGGTACGATTGGATATAACTATACATGGAGTATGCGCTGACATTTATGTAACATTAACACCAACCGATATGAGAAAGACCCTCTTCCTCGTCTTCATCTTGTTTTGTACGCGAGGTGCGGCACAGGTATTCCCCATACAGGTGAGCATGCAACTTGTGCCTCCCTATTCGCCCTGGCTTAGTGACTATACAATGCCGGGTGCACATAAGCTGATGGTGTCCGTCAGGGCGAACGACCTCACAGTGGCGGATTATCCATTCCGGCTAAGGTTTGTTATTGAAGGGCAGGGAATCACGATCAGGACGAAATTAACGCCTGGAATTGCGCCAATGATCCTGCAGGGCGGAGGCATATCGCAGGTATATGATGGTGCGGACCTTTCGGATTATTTTAATCCCAATGCGCTGGATTTTTCCGGAATGAGCCGAACGACATTTATGAACAGTCCGCGACTTCCCGAAGGCTTCTACCGGTTTACCGTGTCTGTACTCGACTACAATAGGGGTACCGTTGTAAGTAATACGGCGATGGCGACGGCCCGGATCACGCTCAATGATCCGCCCATTCTCAATACACCGGCAAACGCGTCGACACAGGAAGTACGTGACCCAACAAACATTCTCTTCAGTTGGACGCCGCGGCATACAGGATCGCCAAACGCAGCGTTCAGCACTGAATACACTTTTCGGTTGGTCGAGATCTGGCCCGACGGCGCAAATCCATCCAACGCGTTTCTTACGCTGCCGCCGTTGTTTGAAGTGAGCACGTCTCAAAATCAATTGCGCTATACACAGCGCGAGCCGGCGTTGATTCCGGGACGGAGCTATGCGTGGCAGGTGACGGCGCGCGACACCGAAGACCGGGACCTTTTCCGCAACGGCGGACGGAGCGAAGTATTCAGTTTTCAATACGGGAAGGAGTTGCCGGTACCGGAAAGGTTTCAGCTGCGGTGGGCAAAGCCGACGACACTTTCCATGCGTTGGGACCCGGTGACTTTCAGCGGCGATGAAGTCAAGTACCGCCTCCTTTACAGGCCCCTTCGGAGGCAAAAGAACCATGAGTGGTACGAGACACTGACGGAGTTCACCCAGAAGACACTTTATCACCTTGCGGTGGATACTGAATATGAGATGAAGGTGCGCGCGGAAACCGCGACGCAGGAAAGTGCCTTCAGTCCGGTGCGCGTGTTCCGCACGCTTCGGGAGGAACCGAATGAATTCGTGTGCAGGGATTTGGTAGAACCTCCGCCGCGTCCGGCCGATACAAAGCCGGTGTTTCCGCTACTGGTCAACGATACACTTCATGCCGGAGGCTATGAGGTTTTGCTCCGCGATGTTGTTCAAATGGACGGCCGATACTACGGTTCGGGAGTAGCGATAGTTCCGTGGCTCAACAGCGCCCGCGTGCGCGTGACGTTCGAAGGTATCGCTGTCAACGATCGCTTTTGGCTGACGCGCGGTGCAGTAAAGAGTGTTTGGAGTGCCGGGAGTCGTTTCCTTCCGGTGGAAGAAATCCCGCTCATGCCCGGCACGGCACCCAAGGCTGGTGCACTGGATATCACAGTCGTGTCCGTCGATTCATTGATCAACATTGAAGACGCGACCATCGTGTCTGTGACCAAAGATGAGGAGGGCAACGTCGCCGTTACGCTGAGCGACGAGAAACAATACACGTTGGCAAAAGGCGAAAGCTACGCGGTGACTGACGCGGTGGGTAACGGTTATGTTGTCGACAAGGACGGCAACGTCGCGAAGACCACTGCCACTGAAGCGAAGGCTGCGGCCTCCCGGGGACAGCGCGACTATGAAACAGGATTCGTGTTTGCAAGGGGAAACGGGCGGTTCGGTTTTGACGAGATGGCGTACGATGCACTCTCGCACTATTATCAACAGCGCGACGATGGCACGCATGTCGCCTGGAAGGCACTTTCATCAACGCAACCGGATGAACTGGAGGGGCGCCTGTTGTCAGGAGAAATAGATTTGTCGGAGTTGACGTTCGAGGCGGGACATACACCGGTGATGCCAGTGCAATCGGACGGACGACGTGTTACACTCAGCCTTCAGGGAAAGGCGGCAGGCATGGAGGAGGAATTCATCGCACGTTATCAGCCTGCGGACACCATTCCGCCGAAGGTGTATGGACAGGTCAATCTGGCAACATATGATCCGATACACAACAACCTTGTCATCGTTCCCGTGAACGGTGTGTCTTTGCCAGCCGGCCTGACGGCTGATGTCGTTTCTGAAGGCCTCAACAAGATTTTCATGCAGGCGGTAGCCGGGTGGCACGTAAGCATTTCGGAAGGTGTTACGGTCGACCTGCCTGATGCTGTCGATGTCGGCGAGACGGGCGTTTTCTCCAACTACACCAGTGACATGAAAAGCGTGTTGAATGCCTACGGCCATCTCCAGGACAATACATACTACATCTTCCTTATTGACCATGCCGCCAATGCCAACGTGCTTGGCTACATGCCGCGCGGGAGACAAGCTGGCTTCGTCTTTTTGGCGTCGCACAACGGCGACACCGCGGAATTGTTAAAGACCATCGGACATGAACTTGGCCATGGCGCCTTTAATCTTGCGCACACCTTTCTTGAGTACAGCCTTCCAACGGGCACGACGGACAACCTGATGGACTACGGCTCCGGTACAGTGTTGTCCAAGTACCAGTGGGATCATATTCATGAGCCGTGCAGCAGGCTGTCACTGTTCGAAGGAGGCGAGGAGCAAGAGATGCAGCGTGGGCCACTCGCCGTTGACGTGACGACGATGTCGCTGCATGCGTCTTACTACGCCGTTGATGGCGGGCTTATCCCGGAGCATTTGTGGCGGTCGGGGATAGTCGATCCGGTTGTCGCTGGATTCGTCGATGGTATGTGGGAAACCATTGAAGGTGCGTGGGGGATCGCCAATTTCCTTGATGCGTGGAAGCCGAACAATTTTTCAGCAGACGCATTACAGATCAGGGTGGCGACATGGCAGTTTGTTCAATTTCTGAATACGCTGGCGACGTCAGTAGAGGCGCGGAATCAAGTCTGGACCGAAGTGAAGAGCAGCTTTGCCGAGTACATTGACGAGGCTGTCGGTTTCGACAATGAGGCGCTGTACCATCAGGGGAGGCTAATATTTGATGTGGCGTCGTTGTTTGTCGGTGTGGGGGAGATGAGAGCGTTGCTCAAAGGTCAGCGCATCACCGTGGGCATTGTGTCAGTGTTGAGTGCAGTCCCAAAGCACATTTCGAGATTCATTTTCAAAGCACGACGGTTGGGGTTGTCCGTCGTCAAGGATACCAGGCGTTTCCTCATCAAAGATGGCTCGACTCGAATCGCAACAATTTCCGACGACGTCCTTCATCCGGAAGTTTTTTTTGATGAAGGGAAGCAAATGCTCGCTCATGGAAACCACATTGTTGTGAGGAATAGTGAAGGGAGGATGGGGTTTTTGAGGAGTGAGGGCGCAAGAGTGAATCAAAGAACGGCTGATGAGTTTAAAAATATTGTTGCCTCTTTAACAGGTTCACTTAAAGCCACTTACGAAAAACTAATAAGCGTTGGCCTCAAAGCCGAGATAAAGGGTAAGTCCATACTATTGAAGGATTTATCGAATGAAACTGTGGCCATAATTCACAACGGCAAATTGACTCCTACGAAGTGGGCGTGGGCTGATAAGGCTTCAAATGCAGCTAAGACGCAAACATCAGAAGGGTATATCATTTTGCAAGAAAACAGTAGTATTAAATTTGATTTGGGATTTAAAGAGGGAAGAAGGCTCGACGCTAAGGAGGTGAATGACTATCTTGTGCATGGTCAAGGAAAAGAT
>CAYMWA010000187.1:5395-6614 GCA_964393795.1 uncultured Roseivirgaceae bacterium | reverse complement strand
TCACCGGTCCCTGAGCCTGCCTGCCGGTGTGTAGGCCCGCGCGCGGCAGGCAGGCGTGCCGAAGGGCTGGTTGGTGTTGCCGGGGGCCAGTTGCCAGTTGCCGGGTTGCAGGTTGCAGGTTGCAGAGTTGCAGGTTGTGCGGGCCCGGTAGAGACGTTTTTGTTTCAGGAGGAAGGTCTTAGTTGCCTGTTGTCAGTGTGTCTGTGCCGACTTTGTTTCGGAAGTAGTCTTTGGCGGGTTGGGTGTTAGGGGTGAACGTTTTCAAGTGCGCGGATCTCCTCCTTATACCGTGATGGCAAAAGGAGGGCTTTCACGAGCGCATCAAGTTTGACGCTTCGGCTGACTTTGTATACCGCAAGTAAGGGGCGCAGGAGGGAAACGTTTCGGAATCCGAGTAACGCACGCACTTTCGGGGGTACGACGAGTGTTTGGGTCTCTATCAGGATGTGGTAGCGTATCGCGCCGAGATGTTTCCGATATTGCTTGAAGAGATCGACCGTGTATTCGCTGTGGCGGAGGTCCTTCTCCAGATGACTTTGCCGCATCTGTTCCCATTGCTCATAGTCGTCAGGTAACCCCGTCAGTCCCATGCGTTCTCCCACGCGGATGAATACATGAAACACTTCACTCTTTTCCGCTTTACTTAGGGGCCGCTCCAGCACTTCGAACGATCGGATGGAGTAGTCGACGAGCATGAAGAGTACATCCCGGTAGGCCCAGTCCGGAATTTTTGCTCCGCGTTTTGCTTCGACGTTGGCGTGGATGGTTGCCATCGTATCGATGGTATGCAAGGCAGATTGTTTATCGGAGAATACAATCGCCCGTGCATAGGAAACTGTTGAGAATAGCCTCCCGAGAGGATCGGCCGGAAGGCGACCGGTAAAGTAGAGCCAGTCTACGGCTTTGTTGAGCGCGAACTCCGCAGCCGCCCCTGCAAAGATGAAGAGAATGGTATCACTCTTCCCCCAGATCTGACGCACAATCGAACCCCTGGCGACAAAATACTCCATGGTGATAACAACGCAGTTGCCGGTAAAAAAGGTCTCCCATAGCCAGGCCTGCAACCTGCAACTCTGCAACCTCAATTACCAATTACAACCAACAAACTGGCAACACAAACCAACAAACCAACAAACCAACAACCGGCAACTGGCAACCGGCAACAAGACCCACCTTCCGAACAGAAACGTCTCCCAAAGGGGCCCGCACAACCTGCAAC
>CAYMWA010000187.1:0-5295 GCA_964393795.1 uncultured Roseivirgaceae bacterium | reverse complement strand
GCGGCAACAAATGAGGCGATGAAAATGGCAATCTTCGCTGCCGGAAAGTCTTCGGCGGTGAAAGCCAGGGAAGCGATGAAGATGGACATGGTAAAGCCGATTCCCTGAATGGCCCCGGCTCCGAGTAACTGTCTCCAGGTATAAGATGAGGGTTTGTCGGCAATTTTCAAGGCCGATGCGATCCACGCCCCGGAGAACACACCGATGGGTTTACCTGCGACGAGTCCGAGAATGATGGCAATCATGAACTGCCAATTGCCCTCAAAGACGCTCGGTGCGATAATGACCCCGGCGTTAGCCAGCGCAAAGATGGGAAGAACGAGATAGCTGGACACGGGCTCGACAGACCGCAGAAGCTTGTCAGCCGGCGATTCGATACGGTTGTGGATGTCGTCCAGCATAGACAGGGCCCGATGGGAGGGGCCATGGTGTTCGAAATTGTGGTTGAATGCCGCTTCTGTCCGGAGAATTGTTTGTGCCTGTATGCCAAGTGCCCGAAGATTTGCCGGCGGCCGGGTTGGGATTAACATAGCCAGTATCACGCCACTCAGCGTGGCATGGATGCCGCCCTCGTGCAGGCAGAACCACAGCACCAGACCGAGCAGGACGTAGGGCAGGGGTCTGTAAAAGCGCCACTTGTTGAGCAGTACCAGCATGACGGTCACGCCAACAGCACCAAACAGGTACGAGTAGTGAAGATCGGCGGTGTAGAATGCAGCCACGATCAGAATGGCTACAAGGTCATCCACAATTGCGGATGCAGTGAGAAATACACGAAGTTCGACGGCTACGCGATTGCCCAGAAATACAATCAACGCGATAGCGAAGGCTGTGTCCGTTGAAATAGTCGTCCCCCATCCCATTGTCAGGTAGCCGGACGGAACAATGAGAACGTAGATCAAGGCGGGAAAGATAATGCCGCCCGTCGCCGCCGCGAGCGGAAGAATGGCGGCTCGCCTTGTCGACAATCTTCCAACCGTAAATTCGCGCTTGATTTCCAACCCTACCACAAGAAAGAAGAGGGTAAGCAGGCCATCGTTGATCCATGTCAGGAGCGGAAGTTCAAACGATACGTTTCCGATCTGCAATCCGAACGGTGTTTCCCACAGGGATTGAAATTTTTCACCGAGGGGACTGTTCGCCAGTCCGAACGCGATCAGCACCATGGTGAGCAGCGCGATACCAGAGGACGGCCCCCACCGAACAAAATCAACGGTTACCCGCCTGAGGCGGTGTCCCGGTGTTTGGACCATTGCGTCCGTCAGGGAATTTTCATCCCATGGGCCTTCATAGCGCCTTCCGTTGATGAAGAACGTAGGCGCGACAATGGCGCCGCTGTTATAACCGGTCTCGATATCTCTGTCGACCTTTTTTTCCGCTTCAGCCCATTTGGGGTCAGCTTTCGCGGCAGACAGGTCAAATCCAAAGTCTGCCACCAGGTTGCGCAGACTTTCCTTATCGAGGTCCTGTCCCCGGGTCATGAGTTCGCTGTGAATGTCCCAGAAATCGACCGACTGCAAAGCGAGGTATTCTGAAATAATGGCTGCCTCCCGGGCCAGGCTGTCTTCAGGAACCGGAAGGTGCCGGAAAACATGCCGCATCTGATTGCCAAAGCGCGTGTGCAGGTTGGCCACCACTTCGTGGGCAGTGGAGGAAGCAGATGAAGCGTAACTACCGTACTCGACCAGTGTGATCTTGGCTTTCGAATCGCCTATGATGTGATCCTGGCTGGGCGATCCAACTCTGGCAACCAAATATCTGGATCGGCTGCTGTCATGTAGTGATGGGGTCGATTTGCGTTTTTTTTGTACGGACATCGAAGAGGTTTATTGTGATTCAATCATCTCGTTGGCTATGCTAATGCTGTGTCTGCCGGAAATAAGATTACGAAAATTTGGCACAAGATCAATAACTATAGGCAGTTGCGCAAGGGAGCAGGTGGTGGGGGGTGTTGGGGTGTTGAGGTGTTGGAGTGTTGAGGTGTTGGGGTGTTGATGGGGGCGTGATATCGGATTTTTTCCGTCCTTTGCGGGTAGCTGAGCATAAGCGTCATCTCCATGGTGCGCGAAATGTTTCACAAGCGCGCATCCATAGCGTTATGCGGATGAGCGGCTCCTATGGCCTTGATGTGATTGAATCATGGATTATAAAGAAATTGTGACTGACATACGCAGAATCCTCCGGTCGATTAACCTGGAATCGAAGCGCATTCAGAAGGATTTCGGAATCAGTATACCGCAGCTGTTATGTCTCACCTTCCTGGGGAAAAAGGAGGCCTATCAGGCTACCCATAAACAGCTGACCGAACACTTGAATCTGAATTCCAGCACCGTGACCGGCATCATCAACCGCTTGGAAAAGAAGGGGTTAATTGCCCGCTTGCCAAAGGTAGGCGATAGACGCACGACCTACGTTGCCCTCACCTCCGCGGGCTACAAGCTGCTAAAGACGAGTCCTAACCTGTTGCACGACAAACTGGCCCGAAATCTTCAGAAGCTGTCGCCGCAGCAGATGAGGGATATCAAGGTTTCACTGGAGCGGCTGATTGAAGTGCTTGAAATCCAAGATCTTGATGCCTCACCGCTGCTCACGGCGGAAGAGCCCGTTCAGCCGGCCGACTGATGCGCTGAATTCTCCTGTATATTTTGAAGATAATCAGTTCTATACGAACGGGTTTTGTCCTGCATGTGTTAATTTTGATCAAATAATTGGCATTTATGCGGCTTTAGCAGGCATATTTTATAATTTTGTTCTATAGAACATATTTAAAGACATGCACAAAACGAGAGGCGAAAACACGGAAAGGGCAGGCGAGATGGATGGCGCGGCAGCTGTTTACGATCAGATTGTGCGCTCTGTAGCGGAGCACCTGACGCAGCAAGGCTTTTCGTCCGTCAGAGCCAATAGCGAAGGATTTTCACCACCAAATGCTGTAAAGTGGGAGGATGAAGACGAAGGTGTTGTCCCGGACCTGGTTGGCGAACACAATGGTGCGGTATACGTGTTTGAAATTGAAACCCGTGATCAGCTTGAAGCGAAGCACGTCGAAGACCGCTGGCGGCTTTTATCTGCGCATGCCAGACGTCACAACGGGAAATTTTATCTCGTTACGCCGGAAGGAAAGGCCGGCTATCTGGAAAAGTTTGTCGCGCGCTTGAGCGTACAACTGGAACTCCTGAAACTCAGAGGAATAGATTAGTGATTCTTACCAAGGCACGTACGTTGCCGTACTTAATCGCGGCATTACTGTTTATATGTCAACCCCGATACGCAGTCGCACAACCGGTTCCCACCCTGGAACTGAGCAGCGGAACTGTGTCTGAAGACGGCCATATCCGCATCGCCTGGAGCACCGAAGAGAAAGGTGTGTCAGTGGAATTGCAACAGGCTGAAAACGAGAATTTCACAGACGCTGCAACCGTTTACCGTGGTGCGGACAACGCAACGTTTATTTCCGGACTCGAGAACGGTACTTACTATTATCGCATTCGCCGGGTAGACGGCGCCTGGTCAGCGCCGGTGGCGTTATTGGTGAATCACCACTCACTTCAACTGGCTTTCATTCTTTTTTCACTTGGTGCCGTCGTCTTCGGCCTCACCGTATTTATTGTCATGAAAGGCGCTTTCAGCACCTCCGTCGACTAACACAACATGGGAGATCAATCGTATATTATTGAACCTGGAACAGCCTGGCTACTGATGCCCATCCTGGGTATGCTCTGGATAGCATTGGGCGTTTATTGGGGGCGGAAGGCTCGTAATATGGAGGGCTTTATGCTCGCCGGCCGCAACGTAGGACTTGCTTTTGGAACGGCTACCATCATGGCCACCTGGGTGACATCCAACACCACCATGCTGGCGCCGCAGTTTGCGCTGGAACTTGGCGTATGGGGCATGCTTGCCTACTCGACGGCCGCCTTTGGGTTGTTTCTGTTTGCCCCGCTGGCCAAACGCATCCGCCAATTGATGCCGGCAGGTTATACCACCGGTGACTTTATTCGCCTTCGCTACGGTAAGATCGCCTGGATAGTGTATCTCGTGATCAGTCTTTTTTATGCCTTCACCTGGATGGTCAGCATGGGTATGGCGGGAGGCATCCTGATGAATGCCCTGGCCGGTATCCCTTACGAGGTCGGGTTGACGGTGATCCTGGCGGTCTGTGTAACGTATACGCTATTCGGCGGCCTCTATGCGGTCATCGGCACGGACTATATCCAGTCGCTGATTATCCTGATCGGCGTTGTGGTGGTCGGCTTTTCGGTACTCTCAACAATGGATTTCAATACGGTCTACGCTGACCTTCGCACAGATAAGCCTATGCTGGTCAACGCACTGATGCCGGCAGCCATCATGGCCATTTTCAACAATTTGTTGTTCGGCCTTGGAGAAGTCTTTCACAGTAATGTGTGGTGGAGCCGGGCCTTTGCCATGCGTGATAACCTCGGAAAGAAAGCATTTACTTTGGGTGGGTTCATGTGGCTGCCCGTGCCTATCGCCGCAGGATTCATCGCGCTTACGAGCAACTCGATGGGTATCAACATCACCAGTCCGGACATGGTCGGGCCGCTTGTGGCGGCACACGTATTGGGAAAGACGGGTGCGATCATCGTCTTTACGGTCTTCTTCTGTTCGTTGGCTTCGAGTCTCGACAGCCTGCTGGCCTCAACGGCAGACGTGATCACAGAAGATATCTACAGAAGGATGATTAACCCTGCGGCCGATGAGCGCAGGCTGCGCAAGGTCTCCGTCATGATCATCCTGGGACTTGGCTTTTCGGCCTGGCTCGTCTGTTTGCCACGCATGGGAACCCTGGCTACTGTGCTCTTCTTTGCAGGGCCAATGGTCGGCAGTATGATATGGCCAATTGCCACGGGGCTCTACTGGAAAAAGGCGAGCGCCAAAGGTGCTATACTTGGCATGCTGCTTGGTACCGTAGCGGGTCTTACCGGATATTTTATTATCGGATGGTATGCTGCATCGCTTATTGGTGCGGCTGTTTCGATGCTCACAGTGATAATTTGTACGTATCTCTATCCGGCCAATTTCGCGTGGAGCAAGTTGAACGAAAAACACGCAAGTATAGTCAAGGATGAATTTTCACATACGCTAAAACAGTATTGATGTATTTTCCGGAAAAACTCATAAGCATCCTCATTGTCACCGCGCTCATATGCATTGCTGTCGGCGCTGTCGTGCTGATCGCACTTGTAATCGATGACGTTCGAAAAGATAAACTGTGGTGACCCCGGCACAAAACCGACGCACAGTTGCCGGTCTGCTGGTCTCCGATTGGGG
>CAYMWA010000186.1:0-6708 GCA_964393795.1 uncultured Roseivirgaceae bacterium | reverse complement strand
TCGTCCCTATATCCGGACGCCCCCTTTGCAGAAGACGCCCGGAAACAAGACGCTATGGCAATTAGCTCTTCAAAACTAAAATATTTAGGTGATATTTGCAAATAATACTAATATTTTTAGTTACTTCGTTTTACGAACAGGGTAATATGGAGACCCAAAGGGGCAGCCACTATCACGACGATGTCATAACAAGCAGGCTGAACTTGATAGCATTCGTGGATATATCCTAAAGAACCCTGAAAGATAGATCAAGACCAAAAGCAATATCCAGTAAACCCATTCAATCATGAATCCACAAATACAGGAAACCACCCGGCAACAATCGATCAAAGAACTCTTCTTCGTCCTCACGCCACCGCGACATATTCTCAGCGATGTGGCAGTGCTCAAAGACGATGTGCAATACCTGATCGGTCATACGCCCGAAGATCGCTATTCGAAAGCAAACATCCCCCTCTTCCGCTACAGCGACTCCGAAGCCCGCATGACACACATGATGCGGTTTGCTGAGGCCCGCGCCGCCGAATTGCAACCTTTCAATGTTTTCCTAAAGGATTTCGGTGTGTTCTACAACGGGGCTTTCCGCACAATCTATATGGACATCGTCAACAAGACGCCCATCCAGGAAATCTTTGAAAAGATCGTGAAAGAAGATCCGGATTTTATACCTCACATCACCATCGCACGAAATCTGTCCATCAACGACTTTCTCCGGTGCTGGCCCTACCTGAAAAGCCTGCGCTACAGCAATCAGCACTTTCTGTGCGACCGCATTACAGTACTCGCACGCGCAGAGCGCCGCTGGGTTGTTCATAAGGAGCTAATGCTCGGGGGATAAAAAAATAATTGGCAATTGGCAGTTGGCAATTGGCAATCGGGGAAGTGTACACCGAGCATTACCGTCCCCCTCCCCAATGCCCAATGCCCAGTGCCCAATGACCAATAACTAATGACTAATGACCTTAACCCACGCGCAGTGCCGGCGCTCAATTGACAGTTGACAGTTGGCAATTGACAATCGGGGAAGTGTATACCGAGCATTACCGTCCCCCTCCCCAATGCCCAGTGCCTAATGCCCAATAACTAATGACTAATGACTAATGACCAATGACTAATGACCTTAACCCACGCGCAGTGCCGACGCTCAGTTGGCAGTTGGCAATCGGCAATTGGCAATCGGGGAAGTGTATACCGAGCATTACCGTCCCCCTCCCCAATGCCCAGTGCCTAATGCCCAATAACTAATGACTAATGACCAACAACTAATGACTAATGACTAATGACCAATAACTAATTTCTAATCTCATGGACCCTCTCAACACCCTCAAGAAACACTTCGGCTATGCTGGATTTCGCCTCCATCAGGAAGCCATTATCAACGCGGTACTGGAAAAGAAGGACACCTTCGTACTGATGCCGACGGGCGGCGGGAAGTCACTTTGCTATCAGATTCCGGCACTCATGCTCGACGGGCTGACAATTGTAATCTCGCCCCTCATTGCGCTCATGAAAGACCAGGTCGACGCGCTTCGGCTTCACGGCATTCATGCGGCGTACCTCAATTCGACACAGACCTACCAGGAACACGAACGTATCCTTCGTGATGCACGTGACAAGAAGCTCAAACTGTTGTACCTGGCCCCGGAGAGACTGCTCGGCAATGGTACAACGCTGCTGAACACGCTGGAAGCATCCGGCGTCAGTCTCATCAGTATCGATGAGGCACACTGTATTTCACAGTGGGGGCACGACTTCCGTCCCGAATACCGGATGCTGTCCACTCTGAAGAAACGTTTTCCGGACGTGCCTGTCATTGCACTTACGGCCACGGCCGACAAACTCACGCAAAAGGATATTCTGGAAAAGCTGGAACTGAACGATCCGGCTATCTTTATCTCGAGCTTTAACCGCCCCAACATCCGGTACCGGGTGGAGCAAAAGAAATATGACGTGTTTGGAAAACTGCTCCGGTTCCTTGACGATCGACGCGATGAATCAGGCATTATTTACTGCCTCTCCCGTAAATCGACCGAGGCGCTTGCTGACGACCTGAAACTTCACGGTTTCAGCGCACTCCCCTATCACGCGGGCATGCAACGCGCGCAACGTACCGAAAACCAGGAGATGTTCTTACGCGATGAAGTGAAGATCATCGTCGCGACAATCGCCTTCGGCATGGGCATCAACAAATCCAACGTCCGGTATGTGGTTCACATGGACCTTCCCAAAAACATCGAGAGCTATTATCAGGAAACGGGCCGCGCCGGTCGTGACGGACTGGATAGCGAAGCCTTACTCTTTTTTGGCTATGGCGACGTAATGAAGATGAGGCGATTTGCTACGATCGAAGACAATCCGGAACAAACCGAAATTCTGCTGAAGAAGCTGGATCAAATGGCAACCTATGGCGAGCTCGCGACATGCCGGCGGAAATACCTGCTGAATTACTTCGATGAACAAACCGGAGACAATTGCGGGAATTGCGATGTGTGTTTGAACAATGGTGCATTTCGGGCGACCGCGAAAACGCACAACATCCTTGACGGATTGCATTCAGTTTTTCCGGATGATCTCAGCGAGACTCAGCCGTCCTATGAAGCACCTCTTTACCAGGAGCTGAAGATCGTACGGCGGCGGATCGCCGCGAAAGCGAATCTCGCGCCCTACATTATCCTCGCCGACACCACACTCATGGAAATGGCCACGTACTTGCCGGATGACCTCACTGCACTCGGTCGCATATCCGGATTCGGAGAAGTGAAACTGCGCAAATATGGAAACACCTTCCTGACGGCCGTGCGGGTCTATTGCCAGCGGCGAAATCTAAAGAGTCGGATGGACTCAAAAGTATCGCCGGCAAGAAACGGTCGCGTTCCGCGCGACAGCTCCACCAAACGGCAGAGCCTGGCGCTCTTCCGACAGGGAAAATCGGTTGACGCCATTGCGTCGGTAAGAAAGCTGAGCCCCGGTACTATCGAAGGACATCTCGCATATTACGTCGCACAAGGGGAACTCCCGCTGGACGAACTGCTTGAGCAGCCGCGTATTGATGCCATTCGGAAGGCAATCGCGCAAGTAGGTGGAACAACACTGACACCGATCCGACAACATCTTGGCGAAACATACAGCTTTGGCGAAATCCGCTACGTGATCGCAGACAATGAAAACAGCCGCATAGCGGAACCCTTCCACGCGTACATCCACCGGCTCGCGGGCTGACCGTCGTCACAACTGGCACGTCGAAACCGGCGGCCGAAGCACACCACAGGCACAATTTTTCTGCCCGGGTATGCATCACAACTTAAAAGGAATACTTATGGCCAATCTCAAAGATTTAAAAGTCGCTATACTTACTGAAAACGGATTTGAACAGATTGAACTGGTAAGTCCAAAGCAGGCAATGGAAGAAGCAGGTGTTACGGTGGAAATTATATCTCCACAGAACAAGGAAGTACGCGCCTGGGATGAAACTGACTGGGGGATCACCGTGTCGGTAGACAGACACATTGACGAAGCGAATCCGGCGGATTATGACGGCCTGATGTTGCCGGGTGGCGTGATGAATCCCGACAAACTTCGGATGAACAAAAAAGCCGTCGACTTCATCCGCCATTTCCTGGAGGCCTCGAAGCCGTTGGCGGTGATCTGCCATGGTCCGCAGACGATGATCGAAACCGGTATGCTCACCGACCGGACGATGACGTCCTACCCTTCTATAAAAACAGATCTCGTCAACGCCGGCGTGAACTGGGTTGACAAGGAAGTGGTTGTCGACAACGGCTTAGTGAGCAGCCGCTCACCCAGGGATCTCGACGCTTTCAACAAAAAGCTGCTTGAAGAGCTCGCGGAAGGCGTACATGCCTGAGGATTGCGTAGAGAAATTTGCCCTGCAGTCGTCATTGGCTGCAGGGCTACTTCAACAATCGCAAGGATGACGCTCAATAACGGGCGCTTCTGCGCGAGAGAAATCAATCATAGACAATGACAAAAGTAGTAATAACAAAAAAGGAGATAATGATGAAAAAGATAATGTTTTTATGTTTGATGTCCATTGGATTCATGTGTGCTTCAAATGCACAGACTATACAAGTAGAATCGGACAGGTCGCTGGAGGCTGACTTCAGCAAGTACAAGACGTTTTATTGGTCGTCTCAGGTGGACACATGGTTGGATGAGGGCATGTATTTCCTCAACGACCTTACGATGAAGTCCATGATACGAGACGCGGTTAAGGGAGAACTTATGGGACTGGGATACGAAATGCAGTCGAACAACCCTGATCTCATCGTCAACTTTCGCGTCTTTGATGAGCCCGTGACGTTGAAGGGCTATGAAGGTTACGGCGAGACCTACTGGGGCGATGAACGATACCGCGAACCAGAAGATACCACCTCTTACAATGTCGAGGCGGGGACACTTCTGCTTTCAATCGCCGACCGCGAATCTGGCCAGGTCGTGTGGCAAGGCTTTGCCTCAGGTCTCATTGAGAATAACGCTTTCAACAAAGATGAGAGCGCCATCCGACAAGCGGTGAATATGATCTTCGACGAGTTCGATCAGCGCGCGAAGGAATACACCCGGAAGTAGGTTGCAGGTTGCAGGTTGCAGGTTGCATGTTGCAGGTTGCAAGTACATTTAGGGCGAGCCCGAGAGCGCTCGCTTTGTAGCTGCGAGCAGGCCGCGTTGCCGGTTGCTTCCGGTTGCCAGTTGCCGGTTTGCCGGTTGGCAGTTGCCAGTTACCGGTTTGCCGGTTGCCAGTTGGTTGTCCACATGAACACCCTATTGATTGAAGCACCAACCCGGCCCTTAGGCAGGCCTGCCTGGCGCGTGTTTAGCCAATGCCCCGGCAGCGCCTGCCTGCCGGCGCGCAGGCCAAACCACCGGCAGGCAAACTCAAGGACCGGGGCACCACATGAACACATGAACACACGAACACACGAACACATCAACACCCCACCCATGAACACACGAACACATTAACACATTAACACATTAACCCATTAGAACAATTCCTTCGCTATTCTATATATCGGATCCGATTTCCCCATTGAATAGAAGTGCAGGGTAGGCACTCCCCTTTTGATCAGTTCCTTCGACTGCTCTATCGCCCAGCGTATACCGACCTCCTTGACTTCCTTGTTGTCCTTGCACTTATCGACTTCATCGGCAAGGTCTTCCGGTATGTCGATATGAAACGTCGTGGGCAGAATACTGCTTTGTGCCTTTGTGGTGATGGGCTTGAGGCCCGGAATGATGGGCACATTGATCCCCGCCTCACGACACCTGTCAACAAAATCGAAGTACTTGCTGTTGTCGAAAAACATTTGCGTCACCACATATTCAGCACCCAGGTCGACCTTCAACTTCAAATATTTCAGATCCGTCTTGAGGTTAGGTGCAGCGAAGTGTTTTTCTGGATAGCCGGCCACGCCAATGCAGAAACTGGTGGGTGCCGCATCAGGCAGCTCCTCATCGAGGTAGCGGCCTTGATTCATATTCACCACCTGCTGTAGCAGCTCCGAGGCATATTTATGTCCGTCAGGTTCTGGCGTAAACCGTCCTTCATTCTTGATGCCATCGCCCTGTAAGACCAGCACGTTGTCGATGCCGAGAAAGTGGAGGTCGATGAGTGCGTTCTCGGTTTCCTCCTTACTGAAACCGCCGCAAATGATATGCGGGATCGTGTCTACCTTATAATGGTTCTGGATGGCTGCACAAATGCCGACCGTGCCTGGTCGCTTCCGAATGGATCGCTTTTCCAACAACCCGTTCTCTTTGATTTTGTACACATACTCCTCCCGATGATAAGTTACATCGATAAACGGAGGCTTGAACTCCATCAACGGGTCAAGGTTATTATAAAGATTCCGAATATTCTCCCCCTTCAACGGCGGAAGAATTTCGATCGTAAACATGGTTTTGCCATTGGCATTGGCAATATGGTCGCAGACTTTCATTTGTTCAATGTGTTGGGGTGTTGATGTGTTAATGTGTTCATGTGTTCATGTGTTCATGGTTGCCTTCCGCTCATCAGGTATCGAATCAGTCCAAGGGTCAGGTTTCGCGTCTCATCTGCTTTCAGTCTAATCGCTTCAATTTGGTCTGCCGCAGCATATTCCAGATCGGACAAAACATATAACATGCTTTTTACCTCGAGGACTGAGCTTTGCGATATATTCAAGAATTTGATAAAATCCTTATCCCCAAACCGTCCGAAGCCTTCAGCGATGTTGTTCATGGAACTCAATGCAGCACGCCGGAATTGATCCTTTGTACCAAAATCCGAAGCTAGTATCCCGTTACGCGATGTAACATACACCAATTTCACAAGCTGCCTGGCAGCCTGCCAGCATTTCAAATCTTCAAACTTTTGAACTTTCATAATGAGAGGGTTTATATAACAAATCTACTGACTCCATTTTATTCAACGTGTTTCATCCAACACCTTCCAAAACAAAACAACACAGCAGAGCCTGCAACTTCAAACAGCCCACAACTCTTCAGATTCCGAACACATTAACACCCCAACACCTCAACACCTTAATATCCAAGCAGCAACCCGGCCCTTCGACGGAACCTGCCTGCGACGCGCAGACCAAAACACCGACAGGCAGGCTCAGGGACCGGGGCACACATGAACACACGAACACATGAACACATTAACACATTAACACATTATATATCATACGCCAAATTCGACGCCATCCA
>CAYMWA010000185.1:5196-6748 GCA_964393795.1 uncultured Roseivirgaceae bacterium | reverse complement strand
GGATGAAATTGGGATACCGTTAATCGCACCATAGTGGAATTGAAATTGGGGTGATGTCGTTACTATTAGGAACGCAACAGCCGTTAATCGCACCATAGTGGAATTGAAATAATTATACGCCTCGCGTCTACTACGTAGACTCTGGCCGTTAATCGCACCATAGTGGAATTGAAATCTGGAGGCGAGCTGTAGGGAGAAGGGTATTGAGAAGCCGTTAATCGCACCATAGTAGAATTGAAATTAATCATCGCGTCAGCGAGCCTGTAAGCGTCGCGGCCGTTAATCGCACCAGAGTGGAATTGAAATGGTACGAACGTGCGCGACAGTAGCGGCGGTTGGTCCGTTAATTGCACCATAGTGGAATTGAAATTGGCGAGCATGTGCGACACCGCCAGCGACATACTGACCGTTAATCGCACCATAGTGGAATTGAAATAAAATGAGCCGGCTTTTTTTGTGTTGTTGCGCATTGCCGTTAATCGCACCATAGTGGAATTGAAATCGGGGATGGGCCGTCTCTGAAGATAGAGTTTTTCCCGTTAATCGCACCATAGTGGAATTGAAATATCGCTTCAATAGCGATCTCCCGGGCCTCTTCCCGGCCGTTAATCGCACCATAGTGGAATTGAAATTCGACAGTACCTCCCGGCGTGTCCATGATCAACACCGTTAATCGCACCATAGTGGAATTGAAAATTTGTGAACGAAGATTGTTAACTTCAACAAATTCGCCGTTAATCGCACCAGAGTGAAATTGAAATATAGCATTGTAGTGCCAGCAAATTGTTTTCGGTATTCCGTTAATCGCACCAGAGTGGAATTGAAATCGACGACAACCGATACCGGGTAGACTACGATCTCGCCCTTAATCGTACCGCGCGCAAACTTTGGCGGCACCTGGTGGATCCGCCGGGCACTGCTTGCCACCTATAACTTAAAACTTAAAACTTAAAACGTATAACTTAAAACTTACAACCTACCCCTCCCCTCCCATGGCTTCCGATCAAAAATTCGTCGACTTTGTCTTAGACCAAATCGAAAACGCCGGCGAGATATCGGCAAAAAAGATGTTCGGTGAGTACGGACTCTATGTGAACGGAAAAATATTCGCCCTTATCTGCGATAATAAACTGTTCGTCAAGCCGACTCATGCAGGACGGGCATTCATTGGCGATGTGCTCGAAGCGCCCCCCTACCCTGGCGCCAAACCCAGCTTTCTTATCGACGATCGAATTGACGACCGCGCATGGCTCAGTGAACTGGTCAGAATCTCTGAAAAGGAACTGCCACCACCAAAACAAAAAACAGGAAAAAAATGAAGACAGGCACAAATCCGATCGCCATGCCCGCCACCAAAAGAAGTACCAGCACCCGAAGACTGACCTTTTCCGCTACCCGGAAATGCCAGTCATTAGTGCCATGATTAATAATACAACAGTATAGTTCTGAATCGAAATTCTAAACATGACAGCCGAACAACATCAACACATTAATACTTAAACGTCCACCGCAACGGAGCACCAACCAGACCCCTTCGACACACACCAACACA
>CAYMWA010000185.1:0-5096 GCA_964393795.1 uncultured Roseivirgaceae bacterium | reverse complement strand
AACCCATGCCTAAAAACTCCACTTCAGCCTTAAATAATTAAAATATCCCAAGCTTCCATATACGGAGTCGGATGATCCAAGAAAAAACTGCCCCATAAACAACAAATACACATTGTCGGAGATCGACAGCTCAGCATTCGGCCCAAGAAAAAATGATCCTTCTACGGGATTGTAGATGCTGTACAATCCGGCCTTTAACAACGGCGTGATCTGGTATGCCCCTTCATTAAACCACGAAAGTTCGGTAAAGGTCAACGTCTTTGGTGAACGGGATTCCGTCAGAAGGTTGAGGCCCACACCCATCGGGTCAATCTCGCGGGCATAGCTGTTGTAGATGAGCTCGCTGTGCAAAAACAATGTGCTGGGAAATGTGTAATCGCCCGACACCGCAGCCACTAACGCGGTCTCGCCACTCATGAAATTGTCGAACGGCTCCAGCCAGGTAATTTCTCCCTTGAAGCCCGCAGACTTTATCTGACCCGACCATCCAACGCCTAAAGCATAGTCGGTTCCCACTTTTCCGGTCAGTACCTGATAGTCGTAATTGTTCTTGTTCCACCGGTACATCGCAGCAATCTTGTATTCATCCCAGTCGCGGCCAAAGGCGGTCGCAAAGGAGAACGACGACGTGACACCGCTATAGTAGCGCACAAGCACCGCGTCAGAGCCGGGGCGCTCTTCGTAGTCAAAATCGAAAAAGGAATAAGCGTTAAAAATATCATTGGGATTCCATACGAAGTTCTGTCCCCAGTTGATGCGCTGTCGCCCAATCCGCACCTGCCATTTTTCATGCGACCAGTCGAGGTTAACGCGGTCCAGCGCAGAATGAATGAAGTACGACTGCCCTTCGGCAAGGACGGTCGACAGGTTTGCCACGTAGCCTTCGTTGTTGTCAATGATCCTGGAATACTGGGGGAAGCGTCTGACGGTCTCACCATAGAAAAGCCGCGTGCGTAACTCCGCGGTAAACGTCAGCTTGTCCGCCGGATACCATTTGAAGTTCATCCGGTTGTGAATGATGTTGTCGGTCACCCACTCTTCATCGACCTTCTGAAACTGCACCGTCTGCAAATATTTCAAATAGCCGTTCAACGAAGTGCGCTTGGGTTCCGTTGATACGTCCTGACCATGTGCCGTTGCTGCCATCAACACCAAAGCTACCAAAGAAATAAATCGTATGCATCGCATATGTTCGTCGTTACGCCTGGTCAAGACTGAATGACTTTTCCATCTTCGAGCATGATCACACGGCGTGCCTTATCGATGACGCGCTGATCGTGGGTGGAAAAAATAAACGTCGTATTTTCCTCCCGGTTGAGCCGGAGCATTATGTCGAGCAATTCGCTGGTCGAACGCGAATCGAGGTTAGCAGTGGGTTCGTCCGCAAGCACAAACCGCGGCTTGGCGGCCAGGGCTCTCGCGACCGCCACACGCTGCTGCTGCCCGCCTGACAGCTTGCGTGGAAAGGCATCGAGCTTGTCGCCAAGACCAACGTCTTTGAGCAACGTCGCGGCACGCTCCCGGTACTCCTTCCTGGAACGCTTTTGCAGTTGCATGATGAACTCCGTGTTCTCGCGGGCCGTCAATACCGGAAGTAAACTATAGTCCTGGAAGACAAAGCCGATGTTGTGTAACCGGAAATCGATCAGTTCGCGCGCGCTAAGTGTGGAGACGTCCGTGCCGTCGATGATCACATTTCCACTGCTGGGATGGTCAAGTCCGCCAATCATGTTCAACAGCGTGGTTTTCCCACACCCGGAAGGACCGACAATGGCCGTAAACTCACCCTCCTGAAATTCGAGATTAACATCCGTCAACGCATGCACCGGTATTGTCTCTGGGTTGTATACCTTGTTGACGCCCTTTAATTGGATAATGCTCATGTTTTTTTCTTTGTTTTTCGTCAAATTCGCAAAGCGGGTTCAACCACCCCGGTCTGTCTGCCACAGACTGCCCCTCTTTTAAAAGAAGGGGACCCGCAGAGATCCTGCTTGCCGCTAACCCTAACAATTCATCACCTTCAAGCATCTGCAATTTCAAACATCCAACCTGCACCTTGCAACCTGCAACTTTGCAACCTGCAACCTGCAACTTTGCAACTTGCAACTTTGCAACTTTGCAACTTGCAACCGGCAACCTGCAACCGGCAACTTTGCAACCTGCGACCGGTACCCTTCGACAAGCCTGCCTGCCGCGCGCGGGCCTACACGCCGGCAGGCAGGCTCAGGGACCGGTGAGCGAGCCCTGCAACATGCAACCTGCAACCTGCAACCTACTACCCATGTATCGCTTCCACCGGTTTTAACTGCAAAGCCTTTATGGCAGGGTATAGCGCTGAAATCATGGCGGCCCCAATCACCATCAACGCAAGTGTTCCGTAAAACTGCGGTTCCAACTGTGGATAGACCATACTGCTGAATCCGAAATTTTCAAGCCCCTCCGCGAAGATGGACAGGTCTATTCCGGATTGCCCCGTGATGTGCACCAGCCACGCGCTGATGAGCATACCGATCGCCGCGCCGGTCAGCGAAAGAAAGACCGTCTCAAGAATAATCATCGCAAATATGCGCGCCTTGCTCATGCCCACCGCCATCAACACACCAATTTCCTTCATCCGTTCGAAGATCGCCATCAACATGGTGTTCAGGATGCCGAAGGCCAGCGCTAGCAAGATGATGATAAGGATCAGATAGTTGATCTGCCAGGTAGCATCGTTGATGTACGCAAGTTCGGGCTGAATCTCCCGCCAGCTTTGTATCACCGTCTCTTCATTCGAAAACTGTTGTTGAAGTGCCTCTTGTACTTGCGGCACCGCTTCGATGTCATGAAGCCGGATAGCCATTTCGTTGACAATCCCCTCCATGGATAATATTCTTTCCAGATCGGCCTTTCGCACAAACATGTTGGCTTCATCAAACATGGAATGACTGGTACGAAAGAGCCCCGTCACACGAAAGGCAGCACCGACGATATCGCCGTTAATGTCCTGAAAGGTAACGACTACTTTCCCGTTAAGTCCCACCTTCAACTTCTTCGCCGTTCGCGCGCTGATGACAATCTGGTTTCTCTTCTTATCTGCAAAGTAGTCGCCCTCCACCATTGATTGCGCTATGGTGCTCACCATCTTCTCTCGTTCCGGCAACACACCGTTCAACTCAACGCCGGCGTTGGCATTGGAAGTCGCCGCCATCGCCGTCACTACCAGCCGGGGTGCCAGTGCTTTGACTTGTGGTTGACGCCTGGCCGCGTCTTGTATAGATGTGGCATTTCGCAGGTAGAGTCGCAAGTCTTTGTTTTGCTGGAAACCCTCCGCATGAATCTGCAGGTGTGCGGTTTGTGTATCAATGGCACTGCGAAGCTTTTGATCGGTAAGCCCGTTATAGAGGGCGACGGTAAATATTCCCCCCGTCAGTCCTGCGCTGATCGCCATAAGAATGATAATGCTGCGCAGTTTGTTGCGCCAAACGTTTCGCCAGGAAATTGCTGCAATCATGTTAATTGTCGTTTACCGCCTGAGATTTTATTCTGCCACCACATTGTTGGTCCTTCGACGATAGAGCGGCGTTGTCGTGAGGCTTCTCGTTTCATATCAATGCCGCAAGGCGTTAATCGCTTTCAATTGCGAGATATTCCACAGCGGGTACAGCAGGCACAGCAGCAGGATAACCAGAATGGCAAACATCTGGCTGCTGAAAATGCCCGGGTCTAACGAGAACTGAATCACGGGTTCAATGCCCATCTCCTTCATCGCCAACGCCGCATTTCCGCTAAGCGGAATTGGATGGTGATACATGTAAACAAGCAGCGCGATCCCCGCAACAAAGGAAATCAGAAGTCCAAGGAATCCAATCATACACGTCTCCAGTATCACCAACAGGGTGAGTTTTCGCTTTTGCATGCCGACAGCCACCATCACACCAAACTCGCGCCTGCGTTCCATGCTCATCATCATTACCGTTCCGAAGATGCCGAAGGCAATCACGAGATAGAGTATCGCGAGCAGGATGACGCCCCCGGCATTATCCGACTGAATCATCTGAACGAGTTCCGGTTGCATCTCCTTCCAATCCATGACCTCATAGTCATTGCCCAATGTCGATTGCAGTTGGCGCTTCACCGACCCCATCCTATCCAAATCGTCGATCGACAGGACCACTGCTGTTGCCATTCCGGGAGCACTCGTAAATGCACGCATGAGCGCCAAGGGTGCATAGACCGTGTTGTCGTTTTGTTGGGGATTGGAAAACTTCACGATACCGGTGATGGGATACTGGTCGACTGCGCTGGCGCCATGATAACCCTGCCCAATCATGACAATGGTGTCGCCTAAGCCGAGTTTCAGATACGCTGCCAACCCCTGTGCTACCAGCACTCCTCGTGTGTCCGGTTTGAGGTAGTCTCCGGCTACCACCCTGTCGGCCAGTTTCGTCATGCGGTTTTCCGCTTCCGGTGATGTCCCGATCACCATGGCACCTTTAGATACGTCGCTTGAGGCGGCAAGCACGAACGTTTCCAGTCGAGGGATATAAAAATCCACGTGGTTCGTGGTCTTTAAAGTTGCCTCAACCGTATCAGTTACTTCCATCAACTTGTTAATGGATTTGTCCTCCCAATAACCTTTCTTATGAATCTGGATATATCCGGAATAAAGCTCCACGCTGTTGCGGACGATGCTTTCGTAAGAACCGAACTGCATGGAACGCATAAACAGCGCCAGCAATACCGCAAAGAATATGGACGATACGGTGATGATCGTCCTTCGCTTGTTTCTCCATACGTTACGCCACGCTGTTTTTGCTAGCATCTTGTTTCTGTAGTTATTCGTAAACTAGCCCCAACTGGTTCGTCCACCGATGGGGCAAGCCGGCTGGCAACCAGCGACCATCAACCTTGCAACTAACAACCGTCAACCAAGGTTCAACTTCCGGGAAGTTCAAAACTTCCCGGAAGTTGACCTCGAGCCCAAGCCTCATGCCGAACGCAAACTCCGGCAGGCAGCCTACAACTTGCAACTTGCAACCTGCAACCTGCGACTTGCAACCTCACCTACCTCACCCTGCTCATATTCTGCTTCGAAAAGAAGCTGTCGTCGAGCT
>CAYMWA010000184.1:4461-6945 GCA_964393795.1 uncultured Roseivirgaceae bacterium | reverse complement strand
CCATGGACTATTATTATTCAAAAAAACTGAAATTATCCTTTGACGAGGCGGTTCTTAGGATCACAGAAAATCTTCAGCAACAGGGTTTCGGTATCATCACCAGCATCGACCTGACAGATACCCTTAAGCAAAAGCTCAACATCGATTTCAGAAAGTACAAGATCCTGGGCGCGTGTAATCCAAAATTCGCCTATCAAGCCATCAGTCTGGAATCGCACATCGGCCTCATGCTGCCCTGTAATATTGTCGTGCAGGCTCACGAAAACGGCGAAGTTGAGGTATCAGCGATAAACCCCCTTGAAACGATTGACAAGGCAACGGCCACGAAGCAATTGAGCGGCATTGCACGGGAAGTTTCCGAGCGGCTACGCACGGCGGTTGACAATCTGACCCTAAGAACTGGATGATAACGTGATCAATGCCCGACAACGAAATCACCGCATGGTGAACAGACGACAGCAGAAAATCAATCATTGCTCACCGCCTGATCAAAAGTCACCTCGATCTTTGTGCCTTTGCCAACTTCGCTTTGCAGCGCCACTGACCCTTTCAGCATTTGCACATAGTGCTTCATAATGTGGAGGCCAAGGCCGGTTCCTTGCACGGCACCCGCGTTTGAAGCACGGTAAAAGCGGTCAAACAAATGTTTTTGGTCGGCGGCGGGAATGCCAATACCGCTGTCTTCAACAGCAAGATAAATTTTTCTGTTTACAGTTGAAGAGACAGATATCTGCGAATTCTCAGGCGAATATTTTATAGAATTGGATACAATATTTCTGACAATATTTCCGAGCAGGACCGGATCCGTCTTTATCTCCTGCGCTCCCGTATGGGAATAGCAAATTCTCTGGCCCGGCTTTGCAACGGTCTGCAGGTCGTTACAGATGTCCTCCAAAAAGCCGCGAAGATCAACCTCCTCGATGTTAGGTTGTACCTGGCCCTCTTCAATTTTCGTAACCGAAAGAAACTCGTCAAGTATAGAGGTGAGGTTATTAACCGAAGACTTGATCCTTGCCAAATGCTTGACGACCTTCTCCGCACTAACGTCAAACGAATATCTTTCAAGAAGGAAAGTCGACGAAAGAATGGTGGTCAATGGCGTCCGAAATTCATGCGATGCTAAAGTCACAAAAGCAGACTTCAGTCTGTTCAATTCCACTTCCGCTTGAAGCGCATCCTTGATCTGATCCTCCGCAGCCTTGCGTTTGTTGAAATTATATCGAACAGTCAGAAAGGTAGCGGCCAGGAGAATCGCAATAGTCGCCATCAACATACTAAACGTTTTCATGAAGACTGCAATCCTTTCCTGCAATGCCAGTTGAAACTGTTCGCGCATCGTCCCTTCAGTATCTTTCAGTTTCCTGACGTTGGCTTCAATATCTCGTGTCAAAGCATGATGGATCCCAGCAAGCAAGGGCCTGCCTGTGTCACCGCTGGTGTCCTGATAGGCCGCCAAAGAGTCGGTAACCCGTGTGAATCGCCAAACCAACCCCTCCAAGGTATCAATTCCCAGCCGCAGCGCATCGTGCTTAACAAGTTGGCGAAGCTCACCTATCCTTCCGTATAAGGCCCCTATGGCAGCACGATAATCCGCCGTAAAGGCGATGAAATCTTGATCAGCCGGCCGGACGGTCTGCAGCTGCACGTCCTTGAATGCCGAACAGATCTCCTCTGTTTTAGCAATTATCCCGTGGACATGTGTTAGCCGTCCGGCAGCTAAAGCGCGCTCTTGGCTATCCTGATAAAAGAATATCCCAAGAACAGCGGTGGCGACGACAAGCAATGCAAATAACGAACCAATTACTACTTTAAAGGAGATCATAACCAGAAATACACAATACCCTTTTGGCTGTAATATAAATCCGTTCAAACAGCCGGACCAATGACATTTGTCATATCTTGTCAAAATGATGCAGGCAGAGCCGCAAGGTTTTTATGCGTTATGAAGGTGCTCACCAACGAATAGCGTATCCGCAGATTCCACCATCGTAGGCAACCCTTGCGATATCGGTTCTTTAATCCGCAGTTCCAGGTCCGTGACAATATTCATAAAGTTCATGAATGCCTCGTAAGGAGAATTGTACGGGCTGAAATATTGATGCACCGAACCATCCGCCCCGTTTTTTGTTGCCATATAATAGAAATGATCGCTGGTTTGGAGGTGGCGATATGTATTGATCAGCGTTACGTCTCCGTTACCCGTAATAGAATCGTGAAGTTTGTATAGAGAACCAAATGCGTCGCGTTGCATATTATTGCCCAACCATGCAGACAGGTCGCGTGCTTCATCCGCCCACGAAATTGCATGGTCCGTTTGAATGACCTCGTTACCTGACAGGAAGCGGCTGATCTCCGATGGGGTCGCAAACACGAACTTCCCGTGCCTCACTACGGCCAAAACAAATTCTTCGAGAAAACTGAAAATTCCGGAAGCCGCCTTCTTATGCTCTCCGAATGTTTCATAGTCCATTGCAAGTGAAACAA
>CAYMWA010000184.1:1466-4361 GCA_964393795.1 uncultured Roseivirgaceae bacterium | reverse complement strand
GAAGCCGCCTTCTTATGCTCTCCGAATGTTTCATAGTCCATTGCAAGTGAAACAAGCCGCTGATCGGAAGGAAGGGACGAAAGCCATGACTCAAACCTGGTTCCTGTCAACGGCCATTCTGCCCAATTCCGATCTGAATAGCGGAATGCGATGTCATCGCTCAACTGGTAGTTCCGTGGTATCAGCAAAAGCTTCTCATCTGGATGACGATATAATGCGTTTGGAGTTCTACCATGTAATACTTTGTCGACACCATCGATATACATTCCCGCGAAGCCAAGGTCGGACACCGTCTTGCCGATAGCATCCGAATAAATAAGCTCGGTGTTCCTGAAGAAGCGAGGATTCACCCCAATAAGCTCATTAAGCTTCCTTCTGTGAAGATCTACCTGCTCGACAAATTCTTCATGATTAATAAAATATGCGAGTGAATGATAATGCGTTTCACCCAGGAACTCAACAGATCCTGTTTCCGCCAGCTGCCTGAAGCTCCGCAGAACTTCCGGTGCATATTGCTCGAACTGTTCCAGCGCGACACCTGAAATAGAAAATGTTACTTTCACCTCCGGGTGCGCGTCAATCATTTTCAATAACAACCCGTTAGTGGGCAGATAGCACGCTGCCGCAATACGGCAAAGTACGTCCTCGTTTAAAGCATCGTCAAAATAGTTGTGATTCAATCCTACATCCAGAAAGTGAAATCGTTTCAACCTTCTGGGTTGATGGATCTGAAAGTACAGGTTAAGGTATTGTTGTTTAAAGTTCATGATAAAGCTGCTTTATCTTTGTCGCGGCACGTTTCCACGTTAACGCTTCAATCTCTCTTCTGCCGTTCGCCCTTAAAGACGCCGACAGTCCTTTGTGTCGTAATACATTAATGATGGCATCTGCCAGCGCATTCGTATCCCAAAAGTCAACCTTCAGCGCGTGGTCGATAACTTCTGAGACACCGGACTGCTTCGACACGATAACCGGAACACCGGCCTGAACCGCCTCGAGCGGTGTAATACCAAATGGCTCCGACACCGAGGGCATGACATAGACATCTGAGACCGACCAGATCTGGTGAATTTGTTTCCCCTTCAAAAAGCCCGTAAAATGTATTCTGGATGACAATCCCATTTGCGCAACCCTGTCAATCATCGCCGGGAGAAGATCACCGGACCCGGCCATAATAAAGTGCGTTTCAGGGAAATAACCGAGCACCTTCTTTGCAGCATCGATGAAATACTGCGGACCTTTCTGATAAGTAATTCTCCCAAGAAAGGTAACTACATGGTCGCTTATCTTCGGAATCAGCGAAAACCCTGATCGGTCGGACGCAGTTAACCCATTATGAACAACCGTTACCTTCAAAGGATCAATGTCATACTTATCGACAATAAGCTCTTTGGTCCATTGGCTGACAGCGATGACCTGGTCAGCTTCCATCATACCCGTTTTCTCAATTTCAAACACGCGCTGATCAATATTGTCACCCCCTGCCCTGTCGAATTCAGTTGCATGTACATGCACGATCAACGGCCTTCCACTAACGCGCTTCGCTTCAATTCCTGCCGGATACGTGAGCCAGTCATGCGCGTGAATTATATCGAAGTTATGCTCACGGGCAAGCACACCCGCAACTTCCGCGTAGCGGTTCACTTCCTCCATCAGGGAAGGCCCGTACTTTCCGCTGAAAGTGTATCGCATGCCAACGGGAGTCCTGATGTGTTTGATAGATCGGGGGCTGAATTGCCAACTCCATTCTTCCAATTCCTGCGACGGTTCAACCGTTGAATACGGTTTAATCGAAGAGGGAACTGAAATGATCTGGCTGCCCCGAAAGTGCGGTTCTTCAAAACTTGTTACCACGGGCGTTTCCGCTGCGACATCAATGTCGGACGCACTGATCAACGGAATTGACTCATCTCCATGCGCTTTCGGCACAACAAACAGGAGCTTGATGTTCTGGTCAATCAATGCCCTGGACAAGCCGTAACAGGCGGTACCAAGCCCGCCAGAAATATGTGGCGGGAACTCCCAGCCAAACATCAGAATCGTCATGTGTTGCTAGTGAAATATCGGCAATGTTCCCAAAAACTAACATCCTCACAATGACGAATACGCAACCACTGCATGACTTTTGTCATTACCTGATCTATCCAGTGCTATGTAGTGTCAGCAGGCCTAACACTTGTTGACGAACAGAGACACCTTTGCATAAACGTGCATGTATGACAAGTGAACCCCGAAAATCCTGACCGTCTCCACATGCGAAACACATTAACGCCGCTGCCGGATCACAGTCACAAATGACGCAAATCACGGCCCGGTGAAACAGTTGTCATTTCAAAGTGACGACAGCTGGCATACATTCGTAAAATTCAATTTATTATGGATGCAACGCATATACACCTGGCTATCACACACCTGCCCGTTTTTGGTTTATTCTTTGGTTTCCTTGCCCTCCTGTACGGAATTGTCCGAAAAGAGTCACAGGTCAAACTTGTGGCACATTCAATTATCTTTATCGCTGTCGTTGGCGCGCTCATTGCCTTTAGAACCGGTGAGTCCGCGGAAGAAACTGTTGAGCATATTTCCGGTGTTACTCACGACGCCATTGAGGAACATGAGGAATCGGCTGAACGCGCGATGGCATTGTTCTACGGGCTTGGCCTGCTCGCAGCGGTCGGCGTCGTGCTCGAATCACGAAAAGGAAAGTATGCAAAACAGCTTTCAATCCTGGTATTGTGCATCGCCGCATTGGCTTTCTATTTTGTTGTGCAGACAGCGTTACTTGGCGGAAAGATCCGGCATACTGAAATAGCGGGTGACGTAGCGGTAAAGAACGTAAAGTCTACACACGGCCACGCGGTAGGGCAGGCCGGTGCGCTCTGGCGTCGCTCTCATTAA
>CAYMWA010000184.1:0-1366 GCA_964393795.1 uncultured Roseivirgaceae bacterium | reverse complement strand
GTCTTTGTAGTATCTAACCCGGCCTTTGTCAACGTCACAGGTATAATACCTGACAAAGATCGGTATCGGCTTCTGCAATTCAACCCAATGTTGTGATTCTTCTTTCAGGAAACGCTCAACGTACTTCGACGTTTTGTTCAGGCTGCCCGTGACAAGGTAATGCGCCAGCGCAACCGCCTTCTCCATCCGGATACAGCCATGACTGAACGCGCGAACTTCGCTCCTGAACAGTCGCCGGGCATTGGTATCGTGGAGATAAACCGCATATGGATTATCGAAGATAAATTTCAGAACCCCCAACGAATTTTCCTCACCTTCCCGTTGTCGGAGTAAAACAGGGAAGTTATTCTTATTAAACTTCTTCCAGTCAAGGCTCCCGGGTGTCAGCAGGTTTCCACGCTTATCCAGCACATCAAAATTATTACGTGTGATAAACGATGTGTCCCGCTGTATCAATGGCAAATATTCCTCCACCGCAATTTTTCTCGGGACATTCCAGTACGGATAGGTAACGAAGCATTCAATTGTACTTGACAAGTCAGGAGTAGGCCTTTTTGCCGTGCCCACGATAACCTTCGACTCCAGAATCACCGAATCATTCTCCACCAAATAGAGCATAAAAGCCGGAATATTGACAAATATATACCGGGAACCAAATGACTGTTTCTCAGAGCGCCACCGTTCGAGGTTGACTTCAATGATTTCGATCCGCTTTTTCAGGTTATCTTGCATTGATGAGTCCAATAGTACCGCATTACGATGGCCAGCCGCCATGGAATCTAGCAGCTGTCCAAGGCCTTGCTTAAGCCATCGGTATCGTGGAAAAGTGGGTTCCTCCGCAGTGATACTTTTGTTGAGTCCGCTACCCTCAGCATATCGCTCCAACGACAAAAGGGCAACTGAATCCGTCCGAGCAGTTAACTGCACGCTCCTTCCAAATGCAATGTGACCAGACATGGCGATGTACGCGTCGGTCAATAAAGCTTCAAGCCGGAAAACGTCTTCTACAGAATTCAATTTGTTTTTCAACACATTGATTTCTCTGGCATGATAGTCGTCGGGAAGCAAGCCGAAGTACCTTACTTTTGCAATAAAGTCAATAAGTGAATCCGCCCGTTCCGATCGGTCGAAACCTGACATCCAAAACAACTGCGCTTGTCTGCGTTCATAAAACTTGCGAACAGGCGCCAGTGTCACACCCCGGTAAGCGATGTCCAGCGAATCCATGGGCATACCAGACATATGCCAGGTACTGACAATGCTGTCTATCGGTGAAGTCTCTGATTTTGAAGTTACTACCGGACTTGTGGTATACCGGCATCCCGGGATGAGTGCCATGCTTGTAAGCAGTAACACGTTCGTCGCC
>CAYMWA010000183.1:0-6952 GCA_964393795.1 uncultured Roseivirgaceae bacterium | reverse complement strand
ACGGCATTTGCTAACTTTTTTGAATACGACTCCCGGCGAAGACTGCCTGCGATTACTCCGATGGTTTTGTTCATATTATCTTTTTTTGATGAGCTCCGATTAATGAGGCAAAGATGCAAAAAACGATGCATTGGATCGTTACTACCGAGAAAGGGTCAACCAGCACAGTGGGCGCAAGGCATGCGATAGCGTATAACACGATTAGGGTCAACCAATTACATGCATCAGTCAGTAATTTACCGGAGCCGAAGAGTCAGTAGTGTTCCACACAACGAAGCCGCTGAATGCTTTCGAGGGCCTTATAGTAGCGGTTCCTTTTGAAAAAGGGCTCGAATGTACCTTGTCGCATTTGCCCCGAACGTTGCCGCATGGACGGTGCATCATGTCGCGGAAACGGGTCTACCTTTACAGCATGATCATTCAAAATAAAATCATGGAAACAACAACTATTTCAAAATCACGATTGTGGATCAGCAGAATAATGAGCGGAATTGTTATTCTGTTTATGCTGTTCGATGGCGGTTATAAATTGCTTCCGCCCAACGAGATGATGCGGGCCTCTGTAGACGAACTCGGTTTCCAGGTACACCATCTTCCCATTCTCGGGACGCTTGCCTTGACGGCAACCATCATTTACATCATCCCGTCAACATCGGTGTTAGGTGCAGTTTTGTTGACCGGATATTTTGGTGGCGCCATTGCTACGCACGTACGACTTGACAACCCGCTTTTCAGCCACATCCTGTTCCCGGTATATCTCGCCATCCTGATGTGGGGCGGACTGTGGCTGCGCGATGCGCGGGTCCGGAAGGTGTTGCTGTCATCGCGATAGTCAGACGGCGCGAAGCACCGCCATCGAATACATCCGTTCGACCGACTGGCCGTCTTTCGTTTTGACGTATTCGCTTTTTGGTACGATTTGGGCAAGCTGCAACGCTGACGTGCTGGCCAGATCGCGGATGTCATTGTCGTCGTAGAGGTGGAAAATTTCGCCGACGAACGGCAGCTTTTCCATGAATGCTTTCTGAACATAAGTGATCACGCAATGCCCGCCCGGTTTCAGGGTTCGCCCTATTTCGTTGATGAACTTTTTGGGGCTTGACCAGAAGTAAAGTGTATTGACCGTCATGATCCGGTCGAACATCGCATCAGGAAAAGGAATTTTTTCACCATCGTATAGTTGAAAGGAGATGGCATGTCCGGCTTCAAGATCCTTGTTGATTCTTTTCGCCTCCTGGAACATGGTTTCCGAAACCTCCAATCCGTGATAGTGGATGTTATGTGCTTTCGACAGGAGTTTGGCGAGATGGCTGCAGTTGCCATGACCCAGTTCCAGAACAACATTATTGTCTTTCAGATCAAGCAATTCAATAGTGCTGAGGGTCATGCCGATATTGGTTTCGTTCAGCATGTTGGCAACTTCAATACCAGTCTGACCGGTTGGATGACTGAGTTGCCTTTCAAGCTCCTGCATGTCAATAGCATCCTTCTTTGCGTCTTTCATGTGTGTGTGCGGGTTATTCGGTGTTTGGTTTCGCAAAGTTAATAGGAAAGAAGTGCAGTGACACAGAGAACACGGAGAACACAGAGTTTCACGGAAGATGTTTTTCAACTAGCTGGCGAAACGCATGCGCGTCGCCTGCGAGGAATTTTTAAACAAGGTCCTGGCCTGAATTAAGGGCATTCACGCATTTAGATGTGATACGATGTTACGCGGTTTTGGTCAAAATAGAGGGAGAAATATTGGCGGTTCTTGCATTCTATGTATCTTTGAGGTGCTGCTTACGTCTGTAAGAAAAAAGTTGCTTTGTATCATAGAAGAGGAGCGGCGATGTACAAAGAACCCTTGCGTGACTATCGATTCGGTCGCGAAATCCCACTACAATGCGAATACTGATTGGCTTCGTGCTTTTGGCGCTTTCCTGGCTTCACACAACGAATGCCAGCGCTGCTGCTTACTATACTTACATCAACGGGGGTAGCACCGGTTTCTGGGGGGACGCATCCACATGGACTACCGATCCTTCGGGCATCAGCCTCGTCGGCAGCGCGGTTCCCGGCAACGGCGATCTGGTCTACATCCTCAACGGATATACCGTGATCCTCAATGCCAACGTCACCACCACTGGCCTTACCATTGTGATCAACAACGGTGGGACCCTGGATCTTGCCACGCATACGATGGCAACGATTAGCACCTTGTCCGGCGCCGGACTCCTGAAAATCAATTCCGGGTACTTTCCCACCATCACGAACAATACCTTCCGGTTAAGTCAGGCCGCTGGTGCAACGGTTGAATTTTACGACTTCACCGGAACACTTCCCCTGTCTGTCGAGTACCCCAACATCACCCTTTCGAATTCAACCGCCTCGGATCATACCATTACTTTTTCCAACAGCTCCGCGTATACACTTCGCATCAATGGCAACTTTGTCACCCGTGCAACGGGTACCGGAAACCTCGCTGTCCTCCTGGGCAGTCAGGCGGGCGGAGGTATCGATGTCAACTTTATCGGCAACGTAGCCGTCGGCACGAACACGACTTTTGGCGTGGGGATCTTCAACGCACGGCACGACCTCGTCGTTACCGGTAATTTTACGAATGACGGTACGGTGGATTTCAGCAACACCGCACAGTATACCTCGCCCAGCGCCGGATATGCAACGTTGACCTTTGTTGGCGCTGCTGATAAGACACTCGCCTGTAATGGTGTCACAGATCTTTATAACCTTGTTGTTGACAAAGGCCTGGGTTCCACCAACATTCTTTCTGTCACTTCTACGAACGTCAACAACCTCAGGTTTTTTAGTAATGGTGAACTGTACACCGTAACGAACGGAACATTGCGGCTTGGTGCAAACATCAGCATTGACCGTGTGCGAGGGAGCGGCACCTCTAATTACAACCTTGGTGATGGTACAAGGAGCCCGATGCTGTGGATTGATGGTGCCGATGTCAACTTCCGAACGATCGCGTTGGTCGTATATGGAAAGTTCAGGATCAGCGCAGGTAGCTTCTCCAGTCTCGGAGGAGAAGGAACGGTTATTCGCCTTGAAGGTCAGTACATCATAGAAGGGGGTACGTTTACAACCGAAAAATTCCGACCTTCTACGGAGACGGGTACGCACAGGGGTTCGTTCATCATGACCGGCGGAACGTTTAACGCCCAGGGTGAGGGGTCGAATGCTGCCTACGCACGCTTTTCCCTGCCCTATCCCGAACAGGTTTTTATCATGTCGGGCGGTACGATCAACGTCAGCGAACCGGAAAACGGAGGGGGTGCCTCCAATGGTGGGATACACATTGGCTGCAATGCTTCGAATTACAATGTCACCGGTGGAACGTTTAATGCCATCCTTTCGGGGGACGCATCGGCCTTCCGGATTCTGTCTACTGCGCCTTTCTGGAACCTGAATATCCTTCGGACCGCTGGCGGACCGGTTCGGGCAGAACTTAACAACATTGGAAGTGTTTCAGGAACGCTTACAACGGTCCAGCCACTGGTGGTACTGAACCAATTTTCGATTGATGGCGCCAACAATCCCTCTTTCAGGTCAAACGGGCAGCCGGTCACGCTGGGCGGAGACTTTACGATCAACAGTGGAGGCTCGTATGACCCCAACGGGAACACGACGACCTTCAATGGTTCAACAGATCAGGACTTTGTGAACGACGGGACCATTACTTCAGGTCTTTACAACCTCACGATAGACAAGCCGTCAGGTACGCTCACTCTCGGAGGCTCTGCCACTACCTATACCGTTACGAATACGCTCGACATTGCCCGGGGTATTCTCAATGACGGCGGAAAAAGTATTCAGGTGACCGGTGCGATCAACAACAGCGCGGTTCATACCGGTACCGGAAACATCACCATCAACGGTACGGCTACGCAGACCATTACGGGTGATGGCGACGGCGTCTTTGGAAACCTTGTGCTTTCTAACAACAGTGTGCCGGGCGTGAAACTCGAATCGGATATCGCCGTCAGCGCCACCCTTACCCTTGCAGGAAACGGCAACAGCCTCTTCGACATTGCCCATTATCGGCTTAGTCTAACGTCGTCGTCTGCTACGGCGTTGACGACATCGGGGAATCCGTTTAGCAGTGCCAAGATGATCCGGACCTCCGGCTTTCAGTCCGATCGCGGAGTGGAGAAGACGTTCGGCAACCTTTCTGCATTTACATTTGCCGTTGGAGTAGGGACGAATTACACGCCGGCAACCATTCAATTTGCCGGGGCACCTACAACGTATGGGACTATTGTAGTTCGCCCTGTCGATTTTCGTCATCAGTTTGTCACAGCGGGGAATACAAACAACCTTTCTTTCTATTGGAAGGTTACCAGCAACGGATTTACCGGAGTGCCGCCGAATGGTGTATCGCATACATATCAATATGCGGAAGCAAGTGTGTCACCCGCAGGAGGCGATGCAGGTTATGTGCCTTCACGATACAACCCGACCGCATGGACAGTGATCAGCGACCTTTCTGCCGTGGATGAAACCGCGAATCGAATCATGTTCAACAACACAAGCTTCATTGATGGTGAATATACCGCCGGCTACCCGGCAGCCTTCGGCCCGGTCAAAATATTTTACAGTATCCGAAGCGGTAACTGGACCGATACGAACCCCGGCACGACGCCCTGGTCGAACGTAAGCCACACCGGTGCGCCGGCAACTTCATATCCCGTAGTCGGTGATCATGTGTATATCGGCGATGGCATTTCATTGAACCATACCATTACGATAACGAATAACGGACAGGCGTCCGGTGGATTGGAGATCAGTGCGGGCAGCACACTCGACGTGGGCACTACTACCGGACACAATTTTGGCACGTTGGAAAACGCCGTTGTCGGCGGCAGCGGACTCCTGAGAATCTCTTCTGCGACAGCAGTGGCACAATTTCCTGCCGGGGATTTTGGGAATTTTATTCGCGCGTCTGGCGGCACAGTTGAGTATTATACAACGGGCACCCAAAACTTTACGATCCCGGTGGTGTCTGCGGGCCCGACCAATCTTCCGCTCGATTCCTATAATCACCTTGTACTGACTCCTTCCGGTGGACACTTTATTCAGCTGCCGGATTCGCACCTTTCGATCTACCAAAATCTTACGGTGCAAGGTGATCCAACCGGTGTGGTACGAATCAACTCCGCCTCGTCGAGAACACTGACGATCGACGGCAACCTTGCTGTCTCCTCGGGCGTATTTCAGTTCCGGAACAACGTTGCACAGGATGTTCAGGTTACCGGCCATGTACTGATTGGAACTGCGGGTACTTTCAACGTGGCCGCCACCGGTACTGCGGTGGAGAACAACGTGACGCTTACCGGGAATATCGTCAACAACGGAATTCTGGATCTGTCCAACGGCACGCAGTACGCCAATGCTGTTTTCACGGGCGCGATGAACCGCTCAATTACCGGTACAGGATCAACTACTGACTTTCATGTGCTGACCGTTTCAAAGGGAACTTCACCCACCTCCGTGTTGAACGTAGATGCAAACGCCTTCTCGCTTTCTGGAAGCGGGCAGCCACTTGTGCTGACAACGGGAACGTTCAGGCTCAGCAGTGCGCAAGCGATCGTTGTCTCGAACGATGTCGACTTCGACATTCCCGCTGTTGCACGCCTCTCGGCAAACGGGGGAACGATAAATCTCACCGGTACCGACGAGGTCGACCTGCATCTCGCAGGCATCCTGGAGGTGATGGGAGGAACCATCAACGTTGGGACTACGGGCAACGATAACGCGATTGTCTATGCGGCCACGGGTGAACCCACCATCCGCGTGTCGGGCGGGACCTTGAATGTCACCGGCCAGATCCGGAGATCGTTTGCAAGTTCGCAGGGTGCGCTCATCTATGATCAATCAGGCGTCTCTACTGTCTCTGTCGGAATTGCAGCAGCGACAACGACCACACGAGGGGTATTTGAAATCCTGAACACCGGAAGCTCCTTTACCATGACGGGCGGCACACTTCGCATCAATCGCGGATCGGGTAGCACTGCCATTTCAGATCTTTACCTTCACCCTTCAGTATCGTCTGTATCGGGCGGCACGATCACGACCGGTACGACGGCCACATCCGGCACCGTTGACGTGAACAGTATTATTCCTGTGTACAGCTTTGCGGTCGAAGGTGCTGCGACCACCACCGCCAGGCTTGAATTTAACGGCCTTGTTATGCGCGGAGGCCTTACGATCGGTGCGGGAAACATTTTTCAGGCGAGTGGATTCAACGTAAGCATCGGCGGCAACTTCGTGAATGCGAATACGGGTAATTTGACAGGAACAAACACGGGTGGCTATCGTCCGGGCTCAGCGACACAAACGACCACGTTTAACGGCACAACCGGCCACCAGTCTGTTTCGGGCGTTAGTGGGAACCTGACTAACTTCGCGAACCTGGTAATCAACAACACTTTTACCGGAGGAACGGTCACGCTTCAGCCCGACACGGAGCTGCGGATAAACGGAACGCTCACGCTGAACAACGGTACCCTTGCCGGCACGACCAACATCATCACTGCTGTGGGAAGCGTAATGAATTCGGCTACCCATACAAGTACAACAGGCAACATCAGGCTGGCCGGCACGACGAGCCAGATGATTGGAGGAAATGGCAACGGCAAGTTCGGCAACGTGGTGTTGAATAATGCCAGCGGCGCCGTCTTTACAGCCAGCCAGGAAGTGACCGGAACCCTTACCTTCACGAACGGCTCCCTGTTTATCGGGTCACACGGCCTGAAGTTATCGAACACTGACCTTTCGGCCATAATCGGTGCCTCCTCGTCCCGCTATATCATCAGCACGGGTAACCTCTCTGATGAAGGCGTCACAAAGGCTTTTGCGCCAAATGTGACCGCCGGTAATTTCGTTTACCCTATCGGCGTGAGTGGCAAGTACACACCAGCGAACTACACCATCACAACGGGCGGAC
>CAYMWA010000182.1:6840-6965 GCA_964393795.1 uncultured Roseivirgaceae bacterium | reverse complement strand
GGTGTACACTTCCCCGATTGTCAATTGTTAATTGTCAACTGTCAACTGAGCGTGCCGGCACTGCGCGCGGATTAAGGGCACTGGGCATTGGGGCATTGGGGATTAGGATTAGTCATTGGAAATTA
>CAYMWA010000182.1:0-6740 GCA_964393795.1 uncultured Roseivirgaceae bacterium | reverse complement strand
GTCATTGGCTATTAGTCATTGGCTATTAGTCATTGGCTATTAGTCATTGGCTATTAGTCATTGGCTATTGGTCATTGGCTATTGGAAATTGGAAATTGGGAGGGAGACGGTAATGCTCGGTGTACACTTCCCCGATTGTCAATTGTTAATTGTCAACTGTCAACTGAGCGTGCGCGCGGATTAAGGGAATTGGATGCGCGGCGTTGCTTTCAATGACCAATTGATCAAAAAAAACGGCGCCGTCATTACAGCGCCGCCAACTTAGAACTTTGAACTTCAAACTTATAACTTTAAACTTTAAACTTTAAACTTCAAGAATATACTACATCTTGTGCGTGGAACTGGCGCCAGTGGGCTGTCAGGTTTTCGGCATCGGCAAGGCTATGCGGGCGAACCGCAAGCATGATTTTTCCTTCCTTCAATCCTTGCTCAAATACGCCTGCTTTTTCCTTGGGTATTCCGGCTCCAACAAGGGCGCCGATGATGCCGCCGGTGAGTCCGCCGGCGCCGGCACCTGCAAGTCCCGCGGCAAGCGGCCCGAGTACGACAAGGCCGAGGCCTGGAATAATGAGGTTGGTTCCGATTGCCGCAATTGCGCCGGCAATACCGCCGGTGATGCCGCCAATAGCGGCGCCGGTACCCGTTCCTTCAAGTGCTTTGTTTCCCATTTCCGTTCGCGTGTCTTTGTGATCACTTCTGAAATGGCGTTCCTTCCCTTCAGGAGTCATGATGACGTTTATTTCGTCACCGTCATATCCCATATCTTTCAGATCCTTATAGGCACGCTCCGCATCGGCACGGTCATTAAACATTCCGACCAATACCGGTTCATTGTCATTGCTGCTGTATGGTTCCATAGTATGCTGTTTAGTAGCGTGCGCACAACAAAACTATGCCACACATATTTGTCAGCAACGCAATGAACGGCGTGGCCATCAGCGGCTGCCATGTGCCAGACAGGTGATCGCCTTGCGCACAAATTAGCGTGCAAGTGGATCGGGACGCATTTGAAACTTGTACACCTTACTCGTTGTTCCCTTGCCTCCTTCCATGTGGAAGGGTGCGCGCGTGCTGATCGTCGCCCACAGCCCCCTGCCCTTCCAGCCGGCATCCGGATCATCGATCCGTCCATCCATCCACTTCGTATAGAATCCCAACGGATAGGGCACACGCATCTTCACCCACTCACCGTCTTTAAGCGCGAGAAGCGCCTCTGACTCGTTGCCGGTGTTGATGGGAACGTTTTCACCCAGACCCAGCGAATTAAACTGGTCGACCCAGGTATAGTAACTTGACTCTGCACTTCCTGAAGTCTCGACACCCTTCATTTGCGGCAGTGGTTCCGTATAGAAGGTCCAGCCTTCCGGACAATGCTGACCGGTGGCTTCAGGTCCGTTCAGCGATCCTTTGCATTTAGTGCGGTCGAAACTTGCCATGTGTCCACTGGCAAGTGCCACCCATGCCACGCCATTGCGGTCAACATCCATCCCGCGCGGAGAAAACCCTTCAATAGGTTTTCCGGAGTCATCAAGCGGAAGTTCGTAATACTCGACCAATGCCGTAGTTGTGGGATCTGGTCCCGGCTCAAGGCGGATGACTGCCCCCGGATATCCCAGGGATGAACCCCATACCGAACCGTCGGGTGCCGGTGAGACGGCATACAGACCTCTTGCAATGCGCTTGTCCAAATTCGGATCGATCGGTTCATTTGGCTCGACATAGGCATCGCGCTTTCCGTTGCCATTCGTATCCAGAATGAGCGGTGTCCATCCTTGTGAGGCTTCTTCGTCGCCTGTCTCTTGATATTTTTTGGTATCGAGCCAACCGATAACATCGCCACCTCCACTTGTCCAGAGCGTATTGTTTTCATCTTCGGCAAACATCAGGTGATGGGTGCTGAAGCATGTGCTGATCGTCGTGTATTTTTTGGTCACGGGGTCGTAGACACCCAGATGGCGCGATGCCCTGTTTTTTGGATAGGCTTTCGCCGAAGGGTGGTCCGATCCTTCCTTACAGAAATCAGGATTGTCGGGCGGACGAACGGCAGCCGTAATCCACACCTTTCCGTCCTGATCGATCATCGGGTTGTGCACATTTGTTTTGCTGTGCCATATCGGCTCATCGCCCCAATAGGGCGAGGGTTGCATCGGTGCACCGGCGGCGACCGGCGTGTTGGGATCGCGGACAGTCAACGGGACACGAGTGGTATCATTTTCAACCGGATCGAGCACAGGTAGATAGTCGGCGCTTGCTTCCAATGCACCGTATAGCGGACCGTTTGCGTTGACGGTAGGATTGCGACGGTCTGTTGATACCAGATCGTGGAGGTAGGCCTTTGGATCCGCCCAGTCCCACTGGGTAATGACGACATTCCTTTCGATGCCTTCCGGGCGAGGTGGTGTTTCGGGAATTTCGCCTGCGGCAATGCGATCGGTCCAGTCGGCCAACATCTTCAGCATACCTTCACTGCCGAGTTGGTGGACCGTTGAGATCATGTTGCCGCCTGCCTGACCTGATTGTAGTCGCCTTTCCCACGCGTCGACAGAAGATTCAAATTCGCCCATCGATTCCTGAAACTCGCGGGTACCCTTCGTGCCGAGTGCATGACAGGCAAGACACATTCCCGACTTCACTGTGCGCAACAGCTGTGCCTGATTTTCAATATTCGGAGAAAACCCGTTGCCGTCAGGTCCGGTTCCGGGAAATGTATTTTCGTCCGGCACGTTAAGTAGCGAGAACCAATACCCCGCCGGATAGTATTGCGCTGCCGCATGCGGATTAGGCGCCGGCACGGCCTCGAGGTTCAATTGTGTTCCGGGCGTGGCCTCCTTCTTCGGAGAATCAATCAGTCCGTAACCACGCACCCACACACTATAGTTTGCTTCGGGAAGGTCAGGAATGACGTATTGCCCTTTGTCATCGGTTACGACAATCTTCGCGTAGCGTGTGGGAAGGTCAAAAGTTTCGGCAATCACCCAGACACCTGCTTCCGGGCCGCTTTGCCCGGTGACAACGCCGGCGATGTCATCATTCCCGGCATCGGGTGATTCAGATGCTGGATTACAGGCGGCAAAAGCGCCAATAAGGGCGACAAGTGTCACCATGCGCGTCCGCATTGATGCGTAAATGGCGCGAAGATGCAGTGTTTTTCTTAACTCCATAATGACAGGTGGTTTGAAGGGTGAACAATGAACGATTGACGCCTCGGTCCGGTGCTTGCTAAATACCAACTTTCAATATAGAAAAATTTTAACGACGGGCCAACGAATTATCTGTGGCCATGTGCGTACAACTTCGCCGTCACTGTTGCGCCCGAGGGTCCGTGAGATTGTAAATCTCTTTGACTTCTTCCAGTATCTTCGGAAAGTCGATGTCAAGATCAACAATGCGTCCGGTTTTGAGGTCGAATACCCACCCATGAACGACCGGATAACCCGTATCGCGATAGCTCAGCTGAAGTGCGGCTGTCTTGACGATGTTGTTGCATTGCTCCATCACATTGAGTTCGACCAGCCGGTCATATCGCTTTTGTTCATCGGAAATGGCATTGAGTTCTGCCTTGTGCATGCGGTACACGTCGCGGATACTTCGCAACCAGGGGTTGAGTATTCCCATATCACGCGGAACCATCGCGGCTTTCACGCCGCCGCAGTTGTAATGTCCGCATACGATAATATGTTTTACTTTCAAATCCCTGATCGCATAGTCGATCACCGACATGACGTTCAGGTCGACGTTATTGACCAGGTTTGCAATATTGCGATGTACGAATACCTCTCCGGGGCGCATACCCATCATTTCTTCGGCCGTCACGCGACTATCGCTACATCCGATGTATAGAAAGTCCGGATTCTGTTCCGCGGCAAGCTTCTCAAAGAAATTGCGATCACTGCCGGTATTTTCGGCAATCCACCGGGCATTATTTTCGAAAATCTGGGCGTATGAGATCATGCGGTAAATATATCACATAACATTGATACGCATATTTCAAGATTGCTGATAAGGGCCCTCGGCGGTCGAATTCAGGCATGTGCACTGCATTCATTCGGCCCTCAACTCATCCACAGGGTTGATCAGCGCCGCCTTTATCGTGTGAATGCTCATCGTTGCTGCCGAAACAATGAACATGATGACCGCCGACACCAGAAAAACCGACAAGCCGAAATCGATCCGGTTGACAAAACCGGTCAGCCACCGATCCATAAAGAAGTACCCGATCGGCGCTGCTATCAAAAAGGCAATCGCTATATGTTTGACAAACGAAGAGGACAACAACAGCAGAACATCGGAGGCGTCAGCACCCAACACTTTTCGGATACCCATTTCCTTTGTCCGGTTCTGAACGACCGCCCACGACAATGCAAAGAGTCCAAAGCAGGAGAGCAATATGCTTACTATGGAAAATGAGATCACGATCTTGAAAAGAAAAATATCATCCCTGTATTTCTTCATCAAGTCCATCTGTACGACCTGATAATCAAAGTAACTGCCGGGAAATACTTTTTTCCATTCAGTTCCGAGCTGGCTTATCAGTCTTCCAAGATCATTTCCGGTATAGTCGATCAACAATGCCCTCCCGTTCTTGTAATAGGAAATAATCGAAGGGGGTATCTCCTGCTTAAAGGAGCTTACGGTAAAATTCTTCACCACACCGGCGATGATTCTGCCGTCGCCAGGAACCTTTTCCCCTATCGGATTGTCGAATTCAAACTTCCGCACGAAAGCTTCATTCACCACAACGCCTCCATTTTCGTCTGAAGGGAACCGGCCTTCAACCAGTTGAAGGTGGAGCGTCTTGAGGAAATCTTCATCACCGCCGAACAGGTATGGGGAATAGAAACGTCCATCCTCCAATTCAAGTCGGACGATCGCGTTGCCGGAGACGGGATTGCCGCCGCCAACCGTGACGTTGTTCACGTCGGGAAGTTGCGCCACCCGCTGCTTGAGCACCGGAAGGAGCTCGGAATATTGGGAGCCAGGTCCATTCAACTGAACAAGACTGCGGTTGAATCCGAGCGGCGCATTCTTTAAATGGTCTACTTGCTGAACGATGGTGACGGCACAAATGGCAAGCGTAATGGCAATGACAAACTGAATTGTAAAAAGGAGACGGCTAAACCGAATTTTCGATACGCCTTTCCCCATCAGCGATACAGGTTTGACAGACCACTGCTGCAGAACCATGATGATTGTCGCCACCAGGGCGCATAGCGCAACAGCACCAACAATCGGCGCCAGCACCTTGATACTGAGCAGGTACTCAACTGACAATCCGGATTCAAAAACAGCATTGAAGACCGGAATAATGACCCAAATAGCAACAGCCGCAAGAAGGGACGACACAATTATGTATACTGACGCCTCCACGATGGAAAAGATCACCATCTGGCCACGCGACATCCCAAAGGTTTTGCTGACGCCGACATCCTTCCTTCTGTTCTGCCCGAAAAGTAAAATCAGATTGATGAAGTTGAAGCCTGAAATGAAAAAGATCAATCCACAAACCCAATAGACCACGTTGATAAAGACCGCACTTCGCGTTTTCAAGAACGGCATCTTATTATCGCCATTGAAATACGAATCCGTCAGTGGGTTGAGAAAATATGCACCTTTGCCCGGGCCGACAAGACTCGGGCGCTGATCGTCGTCATTGATCTTCGCTTGCAGTTGCGCTGCCGCATTCCCGTCCGAAAGCAGGGCATAGGTAACACCGCCGAACCACTTCTTCCCGAGCAGCGACGGATGAACGAGTGCGTCGAACCTTAAATGACTGTTCTCCACCGGCATCTTCACAACGCCAGAAATACGCAACTGAAGCACCGTGTCAGGTGTATGAAGCGTAAGGACCTCGTTAAGTACATCGGTCGTACCAAAAATAGCCTCCGCGTTAGTCCACGAAAGTACGATTTGTCCCGGAGCCAGGCAGCTACGTCGGTCTCCTTGCGCTAGCGGAAAATCAAAAAGCGTAAAGAAGGTGCTGTCGGCGGCCAGAATGATGTCGTCGTGGCGGGTAACCTGTCCGTGTTCAAGTGAGGCATCCCGCACCAGGTTGACCTGACACATCTTTTCAATTTCCGGGTAGTTGGAGTGTGTGTACTCGGCAAAAGGTTTAATAATAAATGAAATTTTGCCGTTGTCCGCGAATGGGTCGTCACTAAATATCTGAACAATGCGTTCATGTTTATCATGAAAAGCATCCGTACCTTTCTCGTAGACAAGGAACGCAATAAGCGTCGCGGAGCAGACGAACCCGACACTCAGACTCAACAGTATCACCATCGAATAAATCTTCCGGGCTACGAGGTGGCGGAAGATGAGTTTCAGGTGGTATTTGATCATGATCTGCTATTTGAAAATATTATAGTCGGCCGCCATTTTTTTGTACTCCGGCAAAATCTTTTCATATGCAGCTTCATCCACCTTTTTCAGCGTATTCATCAATCCCCCAATTCCCGAATCTTTTAGGCTGACACGCTGCCTCCTGATGTCTTCCATTTTAGTTCGGATAGTCCCCTCCAATTTTCGCAGTTCTCGTTCCGTCATAACCCATCTTTAACAAACAAGGTACTATTATTATATGTCAAGAAAAATAAAACGGCGAATGCGCCGCCTCTACAAGGCTTGCGCTAACCGCTTGCAACCCCAACACATCAACAGATCAACACCCGACTTCGCTGCCGCCCTCATGCCAACGCAAGCTTCGTCGGGCAAAGCATTAACACATGAACACATGAACACAT
>CAYMWA010000181.1:0-6968 GCA_964393795.1 uncultured Roseivirgaceae bacterium | reverse complement strand
ATTACAGAATACGAATGGCGGCTCCCATACGCGTCAAATTGGGATATTGATGAAGAGTATGGTGGACTGGCAGATTATCAATATGTCGCCATTGAATACGATGAACAATACCCGCCTTATCAGGAGGCAATCCAGATTAGAGGATCGAACACCTGTGGATGGAGCTATTGGCAGGAGTTCTGGGTCGATGTTGACGATTGCGCGTATGCTCCTTTCGCGTTTGGCCCGAATCCCGCAAATGATGAGCTAACAATCTCCAACAATTATTCCGGAGTCTCAGAAATAGTTATTCACAACAGCTTAATGGAGAAAGTCTACACTGGCGCCAACTCAGAAGATGTTATCAAAATACCTGTAAGCCATTTACCAGAAGGCAGGTATTACCTGCAGGTCACAAACAAGAACGGTGCTGTTCGCGAACAAATCCTAATCCGCCGATAGCGGGTGGAATTTTAAAGATCAAATGTATCTTCATGTGTCCAAACAAGTAAATGCGTGAAGTGATGAAAACAATAATAGCAGCCGCACTTATTTCACTGGCTTTCTCAGGATGTTCCGATGAGCCATTCCCCACACAGGTCTGTCATGAGGGCGTTGTCATTGGAAAAATTCGTTCCGTAGGCGGCGGCATCGCGGTAAGCATGAGCGATGCAAGTTTTGGATCGCATGAATGGCGCGGTCACAAGAATGTAGTGGAAGCGTTAAACATCCCTCGCGATTTAACACCCGGAGCAGAGATCTATTTGTTTGCCCGCTTCGCCACCGAAAAAGAGCGATCGGGCATTATTACAGCCGATGGTGACGAATCGAAGAAGCCGGTCATTTATGTTTTGAAATACGGGTTAGAGGGGTGTCCGGAAATGTAGAAAGGTCCACAGTCGACAGTCCACGGTCCACTGTAGGGTAGAGAAGATGTCCAGGATCGTTCTGGTCGTAGGACTAAGTAGGGAAATGGATGCCCCCTTCGTTCGTGGGGGTTCTTCGCTCGCGCATGCCCACGCACGTTCCTCGCTCAGAATGACGGGGTGGGGAGGAAAGTGCGCCTCGCTCCGGCAGGGTGCCGACAACCTACCTACGCTTCCGCGCTCAAACCCGCGCGAGCTTCGGCAGACAGGCCGGCCCTTCGGCAAGCTCAGGGACCGGTATCCAAAGCCATCCCAACACGCAGGCCACTTGTAACTTGTAACTTGCAACCTGCAACTCGGCCAACCCGTCAAAATACACCGCCCCGTCTTCAAAAACTCCCAATCTACGATCTGAAACTATCTCAGATCAATAACCTCCACCCCCGGATGCTTCTTCGCGTCGAAGGCGAAGTAACTGTCGGGCACATCGGCGTTGGCCACAAAATTGGTGATGGTGTACTTATAGCGATTGCCGCCCTTGTCGAACATGGTCAGGCTTTGAATGACTTTGTCTCTCTTCTTGATCATCAGTTTGATCTTGAAGTATTGGGCATCTTTGTTTTCAGGAACGAGGTCAACTTCTTCGCATACTACGCCGCCTTCGGTCTTTTCCTGGATGTACAGGTATTTGAAATCCTTCTGGTAGATCTCGTAAATCTTGAGCGGGTTGATGTCGCCTGAATTCTTATCGTAATTGTCGATGTTCACTTCCTTTACTTCCGGCAGATAGGTCCACACCGTTACGCCATTGTTAATGACTTCCTGCTCCGGAAGCGAAATGCGGTACATTTCACCTTTCACTGTCAGCTTGCCTTTAAATTCTTCTTTGATGTTCTCCACATCATTGGTCAGTGCGTAGGCGAAATTGGCTTCGTAGGTGGGGATCGATTTGTATTTTTCGCCCATGGCTTCGAGAATTTCCAGGGCTTTCGGATCGTATTGCGCGAAGGAAACTTTGACCAAAGCCAACAGCATGGCCGCTAAGAAGATGTTTTTCATTGTAATTGCTTAATGGAGATTTATGATTGACTGTGTTTTTCGCGCAAATTATTCAATAATTGTTCCAAACTTGTCTCGTCCTTGATTAAAACTTCCCTGGCCTTGCTTCCCTCGAACGGCCCGACGATTCCGGCCGCCTCCAGCTGGTCGATCAGCCGGCCCGCGCGGTTGTATCCAAGCTTTAACTTCCTTTGTATCAGCGAAGTACTGCCCTGCTGGTGCATGACGATCGTCCGGGCGGCCTCCTCAAATAAGGCATCGCGCTCGGACAAATCCACGCTCGCCGCACCCCCCTCATCGTCACCTTCGTACTCCGGAAGCAGGTAAGCCGAATCATAACCCCTCTGAGAGCCGATAAACTCGCATACGAGTTCAATTTCCGGCGTGTCAACAAAAGGACATTGCAAGCGCGTGACGTCAGAGCCCGAACTCAGTAACATATCGCCCTGACCCACGAGTTGGTCGGCGCCGCCGGTGTCGAGGATGGTGCGGGAGTCGACTTTTGACGTCACGCGGAAAGAGAGCCGCGCCGGGAAATTCGCTTTGATTACGCCAGTGATCACGTTCACCGACGGCCGTTGCGTAGCCACCACCAGGTGAATCCCGATCGCGCGCGCAAGCTGGGCCAGCCGGGCGATGGGCGTCTCGACTTCCTTGCCGGCCGTCATCATCAGGTCGGCCAGCTCGTCGATCACCAAAACAATGTAGGGCAGAAAGCGGTGTCCCTCCTTCGGATTCAGTTTTCGTGCCACGAACTTGGCGTTGTATTCTTTCAGGTTCCGCGCACCGGCATCTTTCAATATCTCGTACCGGTTCTCCATCTCGATGCAAAGCGAATTCAATGTATGCACCACCTTGCGGGTGTCCGTAATGATCGCCTCTTCACTGTTGGGCAGCTTGGCGAGGTAGTGGCGCTCGAGCTTCGAGTACAGCGACATCTCCACTTTTTTCGGATCGACCAACACAAACTTCAGCTGTGACGGGTGCCGCTTGTAGATTAGCGATGTAAGGATAACGTTCAGACCAACCGATTTTCCCTGCCCTGTGGCCCCGGCCACCAGCAGGTGAGGCATCTTGGCAAGATCGATGATCATCGCCTCGTTGGAGATCGTTTTTCCCAGCGCCACCGGCAACTCCTTGTCGGTCCGGGCGAACGCCTGCGTCGCCAGCATCGAACGGATGCTGACCATTTCACGGTTCTTGTTCGGCACCTCGATGCCGATGGTCCCCTTGCCGGGGATGGGAGCGATGATCCGGATGCCCAACGCGGCAAGGCTTAACGCGATGTCATCTTCGAGGTTTTTGATTCGGGATATCTTGATACCGGCATCCGGTACAATCTCATACAGTGTAACCGTCGGACCGATGGTCGCCTTGATGCTCTGGATGCCGATCTTGAAATTGACAAGCGTTTCGACGATTTTGTCTTTGTTCTGGTTGAGCTCTTCCTGTGTTACCCCAGCTTTGCCCGAATCATATTCATTCAGCAGATCCAGCGTCGGGAAGCGGTAATGGCTTAGCTCAAGCGTGGGGTCGTACTCGCCGCGCTCCTCTACAAGATTCTCGGCGATTTTGTCTGTCTCCAGCCGCTCTTCGATGGTGAACTCAGGTTCGGCCTTTGGTGCCTCCTTCTTCGCGGTTACTACATTGGGAACATCAAGCGTAAGGCTTTGCGCGGGGGCGGCGGCTTCCTGTGGAGGTGTTTCAGGCTCCTGTTTCGTAACAGCTGTCTCGGCCGTCTCATCCCCTTGTATGCTGTCTACCCATCTGTCTTCATCATCGGTATATCCCGAAACGAGCGGCTCATCCTCTACAATAGCATCCGAACCCATCGGCTTCGGGTTCTTGTACTGAAATGCGGGGATGGCGGTGACGTTGAAATAGAATATAATAAAGACGAAGAGCGTGAGAATCAAAATCAGGAACGTTCCCCATCCAAACATGCCATAGCTGAGTTCCGCCAGGAGCAATCCAAAACCTCCGCCGAGAATCTGCCACGACAATCCGCCCTGGTTGATTTCGACCATGTATCCCAGCATCAGGCACAACCAAAAAATCGAAAAGAAGGCGAAGATCGCGTAAGAGGAAATTCGCACAGGCTCTTTCTTGAAAACGAGCTTATACCCTAAAAGAAATACCAGGGGCGGAATAAAAAAGGAAGCGATGCCGAACCAGCGAAATACGAGAAAGTGCGAAATCACAGCGCCATACAAACCAAGCCAGTTACTGATGTCCTTCTGGCGAAGTGCTTCGAACATACTGCCGACGGGCTCCTGGCTGTTCACTTCGCTGAAATCGGCGCGTCCGGTAAACATATACGACAGCAACGCAAAAAACGTGTACACGCTTGCCGCAATGAGAAAGAAGCCAACAGCAAGTTTGAATCTCGGATCCTTGAGAAGCGCGAACCCAACGCCGGAGCCAGAAGATTTGCCCCGCTTTTCTTTATCAGCTTTCCGGAATGTATTGGATTTATAGGTATTTTTTGCCATGCTTCAGGGAGTAAAACTAAAGAAAAAACCTCGAATATTCGCCTGTCAGCGTGCCTGCTCACAAATGTCGGCAGGGGGATAACGCGACCTTGCAGGCGATGTTGCAAGATCGGTCCATTCAAAAAAAATCAGCCCGTACTTTTGACGATGGCTTTGTTGATGCGCCTGATCAAAGCAGGCCCTTCGTAAATATAACCAGTGTAAACCTGAATCAGGTCGGCACCTGCCTTGAGTTTCTCCATCGCATCCGTCTCTGACATGATGCCCCCGACGCCGATGATCGGAAACGCCGCGCCCAGTCCCGCTCGCAGATACCGGATGACTTCGGTAGCGCGGTTTGTAAGTGGTTGACCGCTCAATCCACCTGCACCCAGACGATCCACTTTTTCCGGAGGCGTTGTCAAACCGTCGCGCGAAAGCGTTGTGTTCGTGGCGATGACGCCATCCATATGCGTTGTCTTCAGAATCTCAATGATATCATCAAGTTGTTCTACTGTCAGGTCGGGCGCGATCTTCAGCAGTACGGGCTTGACCACTGGCTTTGTCATGCTGAGATCCTTTACTGTCTGCAGCAACTTCTGCAGCGGTGCTTTCTCCTGCAGCTCGCGCAGCCCCGGCGTATTCGGTGAGCTGACGTTTACAACAAAATAGTCGACATAGTCATAAAGTGCGTTGAAACAATAAACGTAATCATCGTGTGCATTTTCATTCGGCGTCCATTTATTTTTTCCGATGTTTCCTCCGACGATGACGGAAGACTTCCTGTTCTTGAGACGTTCGGCCGCCGCGTTCACTCCTTCGTTGTTAAAACCCATACGGTTGATGAGCGCTTTGTCTTGCGGCAGGCGAAACAACCTGGGTTTTTCGTTGCCGGGTTGGCCCTTGGGGGTAAGTGTTCCGATTTCCACAAAACCGAAGCCAAGATCTCCTAACACGTCTACCAGCCGCGCGTCTTTGTCAAAGCCAGCCGCAAGGCCCACAGGGTTTTTAAACGTCAGCCCAAAAAGTTTTCGTTCCAGTCGCGGATCTTCATACCGGAACAGCCATTTCAACAGTAAAGAAAATCCTGGTAGTCGGCTCTTGAGGCTGAGCAAGCTAAAAACAAGGTGATGGATTTTTTCCGGAGCAACCGAAAACAGCAGCGGGCGAAGTATCCTGTACATAGACCGCGCAAAGATAAATCAATTTTACCGGGGTACTTTATTACACTTTCTTCTTTTTAAGGGTTTTTTCCTATTTTTGCCGCGCACGCAACTAATCGTGCTGACATTAAACTAACTATTTCATGAAAAACATTTTCAAAATTCTTTGTGTGGTCGCATTGGTATTTTCCACCAGTTTTGCGTCAGGACAGGGCCGGTATGATAAAGGAGATTTTCTCCTGAATGCCGGGATTGGTCTCGGTTATTACTATGCAGGTGGTGTACCCATCCTGTTGTCAGGTGAGTGGGCTGTCAGTGATGTGATCTCCGTAGGTCCGTATCTGGGCTACACCTCGTACAACTACAACTACGGTTTTTTCGGAACCCGTTACAAGTACCGCTACACATTCTTTGATCTTGGCGTAAGAGGTTCTTACCACTTCAGTGAACTGTTCGAGATCGCGAACGACAAAGTTGATGTCTACGGTGGTGCGTTCCTCGGTTTTGTCGTGTCAAGCTATTCGGGCGACAACGCCTCAGGTTTTTCCGACCCGTATGCGAGCGGACTCCGCCTTGGCCTTCACGCAGGTGCCCGTTACTTCTTCTCAGAGAAAGTCGCTGGTTACGCCGAACTTGGCTATGGTATCGCACCCCTCTCACTAGGGGCTACCTTTAAGTTCTGAAATTAGAAATTAGAAATTAGTCATTAGTCATTCATTGGAAATTGGGAGGGGGTGCGCATTGGACATTGCGTCCGAAACTGGCGACCGGTACTATTGGCTAATTCAAGATTCGTAATTCGCAATTCAAAATTCGAGCGGCGAACAAACCGCCGGTGGCAACAAGCACCGGCGGTTTTTTTGTTTGGGGAGGGCACAAACTTTTAAGCTTACGACAAAAACGCTAAGCTTATGAAAACGATAATTTCTACCCTCCTCATTTTGTTTTTTGTTACGACCGCTTCAGTGGCGCAGGTCCGGCTGGCCCCGTTTCTCGCCTATGGAGAAGGGCTGAACTGTTGGGGCCTTGGCGCCTACGCGGAAATGGTTATCGACGACCGGTTAAGTTTCAGTCCCTACTTTACGCAATACTTTCCGGAAAGCCTTAACGACAATCCGCGCCTCTCCGGCTGGGAGTTAAACGGCAATGTCAACTACTATGTCGTAAGTGGTGATGTAGCCTCCTTGTACGGCCTCGCCGGTCTGAACTACACCAACATTCGCACGCGAACGTCAACGCCGTCCGAAAACGTCGTTGACAACGACGGAAACTTCGGCTTCAACTTCGGCATCGGCACCATGGTGAACATCAAAGACTACCTCTTTCCCTTTGTCGAAGGAAAATACACCGCCGGCGGCTACAGCCAGGCAGGATTGATCATCGGCGTAAAATTCCAACTCGGCAAACGACAGATTGACTATGACTATTGA
>CAYMWA010000180.1:0-7057 GCA_964393795.1 uncultured Roseivirgaceae bacterium | reverse complement strand
TAACAACTACCAAAATGAAAACGACTGACGTAACAACCGACATGAGTGCAGAGGTGAGTGCGGTACCTCCTTCGACAGGTACCAGCAATATGAATGTAGGGACGACAGAAAGAATCGTTTCAGTATTGAGCGGGGCGGCCCTCGCTGCCATGGGGCTGCGGAATATCAAATCGCCCGGCAGTATCGGCATGTTGCTGGCGGGTGGCTTTCTTCTTACGCGCGGCGCCAGCGGTTATTGCTTCGTCAACAATGCCATGGGCAGGAACACCGCACACAGACAAGGATCGCCCGTTGAGGTAAAAACTACGGTGACGGTGAACAAGCCGGTGTCAGAAGTCTATTCCTTCTGGCGGAAGCTTGAGAACCTTCCGCGCTTTATGAGGCATCTCCAAAGCGTGGAAGAACTTGACGCCACACGTTCGCGGTGGACCGCCAAAGGTCCTGCAGGTGTCGGATCCGTTTCGTGGGAGGCAGAAATTATCGAAGATCACCAAAACGAGTTTGTCTCATGGAGTTCGCTCCCCGGTTCAACGGTCGACAATGCCGGCCAGGTGCGATTCAGAGAAACCCCGACCGGTACGGAAATCCAGGCACAGATCACTTACCGGTTGCCGGGAGGCGATCTCGGCGGCGCTGCGGCCCGGCTCTTCAGTCCTATGGCGGAAAAGATGATGCGAGAGGATATCCGCGATTTTAAAAAAGTGATGGAAGGGGCGGAGCGTGTTGCCTTGCATTAAATCCGTGCTTGATAAGTATACAACTCAAAATAGCGCCCCTTGCGCTCAATGAGTGCCTCGTGCTTTCCGCGTTCGATGATGTGGCCCTTTTCGATGACCAATATCTGGTCGGCCTGTCGGATCGTACTCAGTCGGTGCGCAATGACGAACGTGGTACGACCCTTCATCAGGCTGCTCAGGCTTGCCTGAATAAACGATTCGCTTTCGGTGTCGAGATTGGAGGTCGCTTCGTCGAGAATCAATACCCGCGGATCGGCCAGGACGGCGCGGGCAATGGCAATACGCTGACGTTGTCCGCCCGACAATTTAACCCCACGCTCGCCAATAACCGTATCGAGCCCATCCTCAAATCGGTCGGTGAACTCGTGCACATAGGCAGTGCGTACGGCTTGCTCAAGTTCGTCAACGCTGGCATCCGGCCTGGGGAATAATATGTTTTCACGGATCGTCCCTTCAAACAGAAAATCATCTTGTAACACCACGCCAAGCTGGCTGCGATAGCTGTTCAGGTTCACTTGTGAAAGATCCTGTCCGTCGATGGTGATGAGCCCGGCGGCTGGCGTCAGGTAAGTGGCTGCGAGGCCGGCGATGGTCGACTTGCCCGATCCTGAACTTCCTACAAGCGCGGTGACAGTGCCGGCGGGCGCGGTAAAGCTGATCCCGTTTAGCACAGTCTTCCCCGGTTCATAGGCAAACGAAACATCGTTGAACACCACATCGCCTTTGATAGGGCCAATCTGGATTGTCCGCGTGGTGCCGTCGTCTTCGGGCGACATGTTCATGATCTCCTCCGTGCGATCAAGCCCTGCAAACGCTTCTGTGAGCTGACTGCCGATGTTGCTCATCTGCACGATCGGTGCGATCATGAAGCCGAGGTATAATGTAAACGAAAGGAAGTCACCAAATGTCAGCCCACCGTGCATGATCATGTAACTGCCAATCCCCATGATGCCGGTGCTGGCCAATCCCAAAAGAAAGGTCGCGGAACTCGTGACGAAACTCGTCGAGGTCAGGCTCTTTTTGATGTTCAGGAAGAGACGCTCGACGCCTAGTTCAAACGTCTTCATCTCCTGCTCTTCGGCGTTAAAGCCCTTGATGACCCTGATGCCGTTCAGCGTTTCTGTAAGCCTGCCGGTAACCTCTGCGTTGATCACACCGCGTTCGCGGAATATCGGTCGGATATAACCGAACGCTTTCATGGAGATCAGTCCGAAAATGGCAACGGGCACAAGCACGTACAACGTCATCATCGGGCTGATCCTGATTAACAAAATCAGTGAAATAACGGACGTCAACATTCCACCTACCAGTTGCACGAGCCCGGTGCCAACGAGGTTTCGCACACCCTCAACATCGGTCATGATCCGCGATACGAGTGCACCGGATTTTGTATTGTCAAAGAATCGGACGGGGAGTCGCAGAATCTTCTTCTGTACTTCAGCACGCAAGATGGCAATGAGCCTCTGCGCCTCGACACTCAGGATACGGGTCAGCAGGAAAGACGTGACTGACTGAACGATGATCGCCGCGACCACAGCCAGAAGCAGGTAGCGCAACATGACCATATCCTTGTTGACGATGACTTCGTCCATCAGGTACTTTGTGGCGCCCGGAAGCACGAGACCTGAGAGCCGGCTGATGATAATCAAAATCAGCCCTACAAAGACAATCTTACGTCTGGGCCAGATGATGGTTTTGAAAACGTGGGCAATGGTGATCTTCGATTTTTTCTTCTTCATGAAGGTGTGGGATGTTCTAGTCTATAGTCGGATAACCCGCCAGTTTATTGCCGGCGACAGCAATGTAGAAAGTTTTTTACGGTTGTTCGGATCCTGTTGCCCGCAAGGGAACAGTTTTTTTCCGGGGTCAAGCTTACCTACAGGTATTGAGCCAAAACAAAAAAAGAGGAGGATATTATGAATACGCAAGGAAAAACATATGAAGCGGACAACAGAACCGGGCGCAACCTGGAAGGGCCTGACGCGAACCGTCCGCTGGAGCGGTTGACCGCTACGTCAATCATTGGCGACAAGGTCGAGAACCCTCAGGGTGAAGACCTGGGAACGATCGACAACCTGATGATCAATATCCGCACCGGCAGGGTGGAGTATGCCGTGGTGGAATATGGATCGTTTCTGGGCATCGGCGGGAAGCTGTTTGCCATCCCGTTTGATGAACTGCGTGTGAAGGGCGATCGCCATGTGTTCGTCGTTAACCGGGACAAGGACTATTTGCGGATGTCACCCGGATTCGACAAGAACCATTGGCCGGATACGAATGATCACACGTATTACGGCGATGTCGATTCGTATTGGGGTACGGCAGCGATGCCGTAGCGGTTCATTAATTGTGTTAATGCTTTGCCCGACGAAGCTCGCGTATAGCTAAGGCGCGGCAGCGAAGTCGGGTGTTAATGTGTTAATGTGTTAATGTGTTCGTGTGTTCGTGTGTTAATGTGTGCCATGGTTCGTGAGGATTGCTGAAGGGTGGGGTTGGTGGTTCGATTTTGAGGGTGTTGGGGTGTTGAAGTGTTGAAGTGTTGATGTGGTTAATGTGTTGAGGTGTTGAGGTGTTGATGTGTTGATGTGTGCCTCGGTTCTTGGGCTGTACCTTGAAGCTTGTAACTTGCAACCTGCAACTTGTAACTTGCAACCTGCAACTTGCAACCTGCAACCTGCAACGTGCAACCTGCACCCGGCAACCAACAAACCAACAAACCGGCAACTGGCAACTGGCAACTGGCAACCGGCACCCGTCCCGCCAACTATGTCCGAAGTCTTTCGCGGTTAAGTTGTGAGAACCACCGCATCCGATAGGCGTTCATGGCGGTGTGGCCGAGCCGTTGGGTGAGGCGGTGGTTAACCACGGCGCCGACCGCTGCGCCGATGCCGGGCACGAGCTGCAGCATCTTGGCGATATCCAGGTAATCGCGATACTCCTGTTGAAAGCTTCGCCAGTCGAAATCTTTCATGTCCTTAGGAAGCATTTTCTCATGACGCTCCCAGTCTGCCAGTATTTTGTAAACGCGATGCTGGTGATAAGTGCTTGAAAAGCACAGCTCGAATATATGGAGCATGTATACCCGTTCCTGGTACCGCGATGTATCAAATCCGTAAAGCGCGGCGATCTCGAAGAGCATTTTCATTTTCAACGACAGCCAGATGGGGAAGTCAGCGAGACCGAGCAGGATGCCGCCGGCGCCCGTGACGGCACCTTCTGCGGCGGCAGTGTTCCGGTAGAACGTAATGCGCTCCTTCACTTTTGTTTCGCAGCTGTCAAGTCTTTCCGGCATAACCGGCGTCCGCGTCGTAAATCCCGCCCCGAAAAATACAGCTTGTACCATTTGCTTGATGGAGAAGGTGATGGCCTGATGAATTTTTTCCGGGATGGCGTTGTTGATGCGGGTCTGCAGCCGTTTCGCCAGCCGGTTGGTAAAGGATGGCGGTCGCTGGACCTTTCGCTGCCACGCTTCCAATTCGGCGGCGACATACGTTTCATACAATGTCATTCTACAACCGGCGTTTAAGGACTGTATTGTTCTTTCAAAGCCTAAACTGGCTCACGCTCCGCAAAGTGGTGATTTTTATGTTGAGGGTACATTATTTTTGTTTTTTTCACGTATGGCAGCAGTAAAGGAGAATGTCTTAGCAAGGATCAAAAGCCGGATGCGGATATTCTATCAACGGTACGGGCTGTGGAAATTGCTCGGTGCGTTGGCGATTGCAGGGGTGCTCACGGTTGCCGGTGCCATTATCGCATTTGTTATGGTAGTCCGGGCCGGTTACTTCGGCCCGATTCCCGACAAGGAACAGCTGCTTGAAATTCACCATCCGATCGCCAGCGAAGTTTACAGCATCGACAGCGTGCTACTGGGTCGGTATTACGTTCAGGACCGAACCCCGATCGATTCCGCCAGCATTCCACTTAACCTCAGACAAGCCCTGATTGCGACTGAGGATGCCCGCTTTTACCAACATAACGGCATTGATTTCAGGAGTCTGCTTCGCGTGTTCGTCAAAACGCTGTTGTTGCAGCGCGAAGCGTCGGGTGGCGGAAGTACCATCACGCAGCAGCTTGCTAAGAATCTCTTCCCGCGTCGCTCATATGCCATGTTGTCGTTGCCTATCAATAAGGTGAGGGAGATGATCGTCGCGCGTCGCCTGGAATCAGTATATTCCAAAAACGAGATTTTGGTGTTGTATCTCAATACCATTCCTTTTGCCGACAACACTTACGGAGTAAAGAGTGCGGCCGATCGCTTCTTTTCGACTCCCGTAAAGGAATTAACGACTACGCAGGCCGCACTGCTTGTCGGGATGTTGAAGGCGACTCATCATTACAATCCGCGGCTTTTTCCCGAGCGTGCGGTGGACCGGCGAAACCTGGTCATTGCCCAGATGGAAAAGTACGGCTACATCACCGCAGAAGAGAAGGAAGCGTTCCAGGCGCAACCCCTTGCGTTAAACTATAACAACGTTACCCAGCAACACGGCGTGGCCGCCTACTTCAGGGCACACTTGCGAAATGAGTTGCTCGAATGGTGCCGCAATCACACAAAACCAGATGGCCATCCCTACAATTTGTACACCGACGGATTGAAGATCTATACGACGATCGATTCGCGACTCCAGGCCTATGCGGAAAGCGCCATGGAAAAACAAATGAAGGGATTGCAGGAAAAGTTTTCCGCACAACTGAGCAGTCGGACACTCAATGCGATCGCCGCCGGGAAGATGCGCCAACTCCCGCAATATAAAGCACTTGAGCAGTCGGGCATGCCCGATGACGAGATTCTTGCGAAGTTGAAGACGCCCGTAAAGACAAAGATCTATACGTGGGATGGGGTGAAGGAAACGGAGATGAGCTTCTACGATTCCGTGCGGCATCACATGCAGTTTCTCCAGGCCGGCATGCTGGCGATGGAACCTGGCACTGGTTATATCCGCGCCTGGGTCGGCGGTATTGATCACCGGTTTTTTCAGTATGATCACGTACGCCCCGAAACGAAGCGGCAGGTAGGCTCTACGTTGAAGCCGATTCTTTACGCAGCTGCGCTGGAAGAAGGAATCAGCCCGTGCGCGTATATCTCCGCGCGCAAGACAGAATATACAAATGTGGACGACTGGACTCCGGAGAATACCGATGACGAGACATACGACCGTAAGTATTCGATGGAAGGTGGCCTGGCCAGCTCGGTCAACACCGTCTCGGTGAAATTGTTGGAGCAGACGGGCATCCATGACGCGATTGCCATTGCGCGCAGGATGGGCATCACCAGTACGCTTCCGGCCGTGCCCTCGTTGGCCCTGGGCACCGCCTCTATCTCGGTGATGGAAATGGTCGGTGCCTATGGTGTACTGGCCAACAAAGGTGTTTACGTGAAACCACGATACCTCCTCGCCATCACCGATCGCCACGGCAACGTCCTTGAAGAAAATGTAGCGAATCAGGCAGAGGGCGTTCAGGCGTTATCGCCCGAAAGTGCAGCGATGATGCTTCACATGTTGAAAAGTGTCGTCAGCAATGGAACCGGATCTGCACTGCGATACCGTTATGGCATCCACAACGATATCGCGGGTAAGACCGGAACGACGCAGAACAACGTCGACGGATGGTTTATGGCGATCACCCCGCGACTGGTCATCGGCACCTGGGTGGGGGCCGACGACCCGCGGCTTCACTTTAGAAGTACGGGAATGGGGCAGGGGGCGGCGACGGCTTTGCCGATTACAGCTTACTTTCTGCAGAAGGTTAACGCCGACAGCGATATGCGGGACATCGCGTATGCGAAATTTGCGCCGCTACCTGCGCGCCTGGAGGAAGAACTTGATTGTGAAACGTACAAATCCGACCTCAACCTGTTTGAGCGCATTTTTAAAACCCATAAAAAAACAAAGGCCAGGAAATTCAAGGGGGTGAAGGAAGAGCCCCGGTAGGCTACAGACTAATGCGCGTCTACCCAGGGGGCGAACAGTTCGTCCTCTTCCTCATTGCGCCCGGTGTTGGTGTTCTTTTGAGATTCGATAAACGCTTCCAGGCTATCGAAAAAACGCAGGCGGTATTTCCAGATAAGCTTGCTGCCAATGGCGCGCTTGAACTTGCGCAGCGGGACCTGATCGTCCAGCCAGTACAGATCATGTGTATCCATCCCCGCTGACGATCCGATATTCCCCGGCATGAAGTTGAGGTTCGCACTCTCGAGCCGCCTTCTTACTTCTTCGCGGAAATCCATCCTTCCTGTAATGTATATTGTCGTCCAACCCATATTCGATTTTACAAAACCACCTTGCGAAGTCTGTTCATTGCTTGTTTTCTTCGCC
>CAYMWA010000179.1:0-7081 GCA_964393795.1 uncultured Roseivirgaceae bacterium | reverse complement strand
CACCGTCAACATCCAGCTATCAGAAAACTGAAAATCGCCAAGGCTTCGGTATTGATCGCGCACTTTACGCGTCTCGTCAAGATTGCCAGACCTGAACACAAAGACGTAGTATACCTCCTTTTCAGACACAAAGCCAAAACTGTTTTCATAACCACCATTGCGGAGTACGTTGCTGTAACGGACGGCGTTTTCCCTGGACTTGAAGGTTCCGACAATCACATAGTTCCCATTATCCAGTTCCTCAGGATTGGTGCCTCTCTTTACCCTTTGTTCGCGCAACTCCTGCACAACGACCTCTGGCTCTGGCTGAGGCGTAACAATGTCGGGTTGTGACTCGGGCACGCTCACAGGCTCTTCCACGCCTGGACGAGGTTCCGGCGCTACTTCATTTTGGTTAGAAGGTATCACCTCGTGGGATGGCACAGTCTCTAGCGGAACCTCTTCGCGGAGGGGCACGGCTTCGACTTCCTCCTGCACCACAACGTGCTCTTCCTGTTGCGCCGGTTCATTAACCGCTGCCATCAGATCCGGCTCGATGTCTTCGCCGATCTCAGTTTCCTCGGTTACAGCCTTGTCCTTGGTCTTCTCCTTAATCTTGTCTTGCTTGTTCACTTTTCCGAAAACCAGGTTCGCACCGATGTGGGCATCCGCCCGGCTCGCACGGGAAGGATAGATAAAGCTGTTCGCCCTGTCGGAGGTTGTATAGATTTGTAGTCCGCCAAGTTTAAGGGCTATGCCGGCACCAATATTGGTGATCTGCTTATTCTGATAGGTGATGCCAACTGTTGCATCGAGAAACCTGCGAATCTGAAGGTTATATCCAAGACTTATCGCGGGATCTATGCGTTTCTTAAACACATCAAAATAGATCAACGCGCTGAAGTTGTTCATGTTCATTAACCGGTAGTTGATCCCGGCGTAGAACTTTCCAGTGAGGGGTGTCCTGAAGGTATTGCCTGTCGCTTCCGAACTCGTGTAGAGACTTTCAAGCGAATCGAGTTCGGCGTCAAGAAATTCTTGTCCGGCGGATTCGTTGACAAGATCAAGCAGGTCGAATCCCTTGAATGTGTAGTGTACAGGGTTCACCTGATACGAGCGAGTGTAGTCCTTCCATTGGATGTAGCCGATGTCGTTGACCGCTGCCGATACCATCAGGTTGTTGCTGATGTTGTACGTGGCACCAAAATCGAATGACATGCCCTTGTTGTTCGACTTCAACAGATAATTAACGTAGTCGCCGGCCGTCAAGTCGTCCTGGTCGAAAAAATCGATACCTGCTGTTTGGAGCCGAATGTTGCCCGTATGGATTGAAATCGAGTCCGTGCTCATGCTCAGGCGCCCGCTCACATCGGTCGTTTCTCCGGCAGCGACGCCAAGCAGATAATTAAACCGTATGCCAGTCCGCAACCTGCTGGTGATGTTCCGGGTATAGTTGATCGATACTTTGTTGTAGGCCATTCCGCGGCCATACAATTTACCCACATCCAACGGCTTTCCTTCATAGTGTTGACTGCCGGGCCCCCGCGTCGCCCACCCGATGATGTCCCCCGGGTAATGGAATCGCGTTTCGAAAACCTGATGGATGCCGAGCGAGAAATAGCTTTTCTCACCGCGCAAACCAAAATAGAAAAGCTGTATCGATTCATTAAGTCTGATACGCTGTGTTTCCCTTAGCCTCTTGAAAATTGAAACAGTGTCGAGTTGAAGTGAATCACTTTCAGATTGCCTGAAGACGTCCCTGAAGGACAGTCCGTCATTGTCGGCCGAAAAATAAATAGACGAAATCACCGGCAGGCCGATCACCACTTTGTGATTGGGATAGAAGGCAGGATTAAGAAGATTGGCTTGCGGCACATTCGCCTGGAAGCGATATAAAGAAAATTCTGGCTGTGCCCATGCAGGTGCGGTGGCCACAAGTGCAAAAACGAGGAGTGCTATTCTTTTCATCGCGTCAGTTCAGTTCATATGGCACTTTTGCCCGGAGCCCGATGGAAATCTGCAACTTATCTTCAGCAGCAAACTTCACGGGCACCGCTCCCTGGTCAGTTGTATGCAACACAGCGCGAACCATAAGTTGTTCAGCCTGGTTGATACGATCAACTTTTTCCTGGAGGACCGGTACTTCGGAAATGACTTCGGCATGGCCCTCCGCAAATCCATCGCTGTTCACCTGTGCACCCTTAATAATAGATGGGTTTGCAAAGAGCGAATCGAGAACGGCACCCGACCCATCGACGAAGTACACCTGTACCGCCGCGTCGAGCGGAAGCTCATTGATGGTTTTTATGCTGACAAGGCCTTCCTGAATATCGTCGATACCTAATCCATCGAAATCATACTCCCTGGAAATCGTGAGGGCTGCAAGCTTTCCATGGAAAGGTAACTCGAGGTGCACACCGACAGCGAGTCTGCTGTCGTCGAAAACAAAATCCTGCGCATTGCCCAGCGGATCAAGCACAACACCAAAGCCGTATTCGAGATAGTAAGGCAACGTTGAAAACAGCTCTTCCATATTGGAGTTCCCGGAGTTGATAGCGATTTCCGTTGAAACGGACTGGCCGGTCTGCGCATAGGATGGGCCATCTATGAGATAAGGATTAGCCGGCGCAGATACAGCCGGTCCGGTAAGTGCAATGGTCGATTCATCCTCCTCTTTAACCGCGATGTTCTGTATATCGAATCCAACAGGCATTCCGAAATCATTGTTGATGTCCAGTCGCACAACCGCCGACTGGAATGCAATGCTACCGCCCGACCCGTTGCCAAAGATATCAACGTTAATGGAGCGCGTACTTAGCGAAAAGTTTCTGGTCTTCACATTGCCAAACAGTGCGCTAAAACCGAGATCTTCCATATCAAAGCTGCAACTCAGTCTATCCATGTCGTCGATCGGAACACCCGTGTCAGTGATCGTGGCCACAATGGCAAATGTCACTGTGTTAGAAGTGGTGCCGCCAACGGTGAGGTCGAGTGTAGATGCCTGAAGATCGGCGGACGGACTCAATGTTCCGGCCCCGGCAAACGAAGCATTCTTTTGGAAACCAATTCCTTGTTGTTTCAGTGAGGGAATCGAAATCGTCACGTCTACATTCGAAGGAAAAGTCGAGGCAAGTGAAAATAACATCCGCCCGGTTTTGATCTGTATGGAATCCAGCGCGTCGCCAGACAAAGTATTGAACGCAAACGTTATGCTTTTTGAGATGGTGACGCTACTTCCCGGTGAAGGGAATGACACCTCAGCCCCGGTGATTGAAATGACGGGACTTTTTTGATCGGGAAGTATGAAAACACTTTCAGCATTGGGGCTGTACAGGCTGTCGTCGTAGGTGAGCACCATGACGCCGCTTTGTTCGGAGACCCTTGCTTTCGATCCTCCTTCCGTCAGAAATTCCTCCATCGTGAACGTTGAATTCACTAGCGGAATTCCAATTTCGGGCTTAAAGGTAGTGCTGCCAATCTTTCCGGTATTTTCAAGTTCCTCCATGCAGGATGCCAGAAGAAACGCAACGCAAGTCAAGGCCGCACATCCAGCAGCTAAGTGAGATCTATTCATTAGTGGGATTTCAGTGCATCTGAATACGGCTCAATCGCGTTTGGTAAGCGGCAGGAACTGCCAACATGCTAGCGGCTGTTGTGCTTTCCCAGAAGTTGCGCGTTGATCGCGACCACAATGGTGCTCAGGCTCATCAGAACAGCGCCAACTGCAGGACTTAGCGTGATGCCGAAGTTGTACAAGACACCGGCCGCCAGCGGTATGGCCAGAATGTTGTACCCCGCCGCCCACCACAAATTCTGAATCATCTTGCGATAGGTCGCTCGTCCGAAGAGAATCAGATTTGCGATGTCCTTGGGATTTGAATTTACCAATACAATGTCCGCAGTCTCCGCAGCAACATCGGTACCTGATCCTACAGCGATTCCGACATCCGCCTTCGCCAACGCGGGCGCATCATTGACGCCGTCACCCGTCATCGCCACAAATTCTCCTTTCGCCTGGAGCGATTCAACCTGTTCAAGTTTTTCATGTGGTAACACGTTGGCGACAAAGCCATCCATCTTCAATTCGTCGCTCACCTTGCTGGCAACTTTTTCGTTGTCGCCCGTGAGCAAAAGGTTCTTAATTCCCGCGTCTTTCAAAATTCTGATCGCCTCATATGATTCCTCCCTGATCTGGTCGGAAAAGGTAAAGGATCCCGCCACGTCGCCGTTTATGATAACATAGACAACGGTACCATCAGCGGAGTTCTCGATTCCATCTGTCTCCATTCCGTGTTCACTAAGGTAATTTGGCCCCACAACTTTCACGTCAACATCTTCTACGATGCCCTCCACCCCTTTACCAGGCAGATATTTGAAGTTTCCTGATTTTGGAATCTCAATGTCCATGGACCTGGCCTTCCTGATAATGCCTGACGCAATGTAGTGCTCGGAATGTTGCTCAACCGCGGAGGCGAATCGGAGCAAGTCCTTTTCTGAATACTGTGGGCTGATGATCCGAACGTGCTCGAGTTCATGTGTTCCCTTTGTCAGCGTCCCCGTCTTGTCGAAGATTATCGTCGTAATCAGCCTTGCATTTTCAAATGCAGTGCGATTGCGAATAAGCAAACCTTTCTGTGCCGCGACCGAAGTTGAAATGGCCACGACAAGCGGAACAGCGAGCCCCAGCGCATGCGGACAGGAGATAACCATAACAGTCACCATTCGTTCGAGCGCAAATACGAATGGAAAATCCAGCAACAGCCAGACAATGAGTGTCAGAAATCCACCACCAAGGGCGACAAAAGTCAATACCTTCGCCGCCCGGTCGGCGAAGTGTTGGGTTTTAGATTTGACCTTCTGAGCCTCCTCCACAAGTTTGACAACCTTATTGAGATAACTGTCCTTACCAATACTCGTTACCCGAACGGTCAGGGAACCATTACCATTTACGCTCCCACCAATGACTTTCTCATCCTTTTCTTTCTTCACCGGCTTGCTTTCTCCGGTAAGCATACTCTCATCTATAAAACTGGAACCCTCCTCCACGATACCGTCGATTGGCACCTTCTCGCCCGGCCTTACAAGTACCCGGTGACCAACTTTGAGTTCGGCTACCGGCATGTCGTGCACTTGACCATTCACCAGATGATGGGCAGTGGCCGGCAGCATCTTCACCAGCATCTCAAGGGCACGTGATGCACCCGTGACGGACTTCATCTCAAAATAATGACCGATGAGCATGATGTCGATCAAAGTGGCCATTTCCCAATAGAAATCCATTCCCTGCAGGCCAAAGGTAACGGCAACGCTATACGCCCACGCGACAGTGATCGCCACGCCAATCAATGTCATCATTCCAATCGCGTTATCACGGACTTCATCATAAAGACCCTTCAGAAACGGGTATCCGCCGTAGAGGAAAATAAAAGTGGATAGTGCAAACAAGAGATAACGGTCACCCGGAAAGGCTACTTCAAAGCCAAACCATTGCTGGATCATCGGCGACAATATCAGCACTGGAACGGAAACGATCGTGGAAATAATAAAGCGCTTCCAGAAGTCGGCAACGGAGTGACCGGCGTGCCCGTCATGTCCGCCATGTCCGTGGTGATGACCGTGTGAGGCCTCGGCGTGCTCCCCGCTGTGCTCATGCATGTGATGCGAACTGTCCGGCATTGACGCACCGGCGTGACCTGTATGATGATGATGTTCCATAGCTGTTCAAGTTACTAAACAAAGTTATCAAAATGGATACTGAGCCGCCTTGACGCAGGCCAATAAAACACTTGATCTGGATCAAGTGTTGATGACAACTCCTGAAAAATAGCTGATTCCACCTCCCGGAGAACTCAAAAGTTATTCCTGACATTCATCCAAAGCAAAACGCGTTTCCACAAGTGCACGGCTATTGGGGGACCCGGAAAATTGGTCATGAACACAAAAAAGCAATGATAAACAAGCTAGCGCTCCACCTGGCGAACGCCGAATCCGTTTTCATCAAGTAACGCGACCGTAGAAACCGGCAAAAACATGACATAGCACCATCCAGTGCCACGGGAACGAACACTATTTTGCACCGAATATTCGAAAAAGTTATCTTCGGCTCGATTTAGTAACACCACCCCCACTGTCCCATGACGCAATCACAACGTGGCGCCAATCCCGCGACACGAATACTGGCGGCCAGCCTTATTGGCACAACCATTGAATTTTTCGACTTCTATATCTATGCAACGGCTGCGGTGCTGGTCTTCCCAACACTGTTCTTCCCGGCGGCTGACCCGGTTGCCGGCACGCTGGCGTCGCTGGCCACGTTCGCCCTGGCCTTTTTTGCAAGACCCCTGGGCGCTGCGCTCTTCGGACACTTCGGAGACCGGAAAGGTCGCAAAGCCACACTCGTAGCTTCGCTGATGACGATGGGGCCTGCGACGGTGGCCATCGGGCTTCTTCCATCGTACAATACCATCGGTATTCTGGCACCCATTCTCCTGGCCGTGCTGCGCTTCTGCCAGGGCCTCGGACTGGGCGGCGAGTGGGGAGGCGCCGTATTGCTCGCCACCGAAAATGCCCCGGAGCACAAGAAAGCCTGGTACGGCATGTTCCCACAACTGGGTGCGCCCATCGGATTTATATTGTCGAGTGGTACATTCTTTATTCTTACAGAAACGATGAGTGATGCGCAGTTCGTCGCATACGGCTGGCGCATTCCCTTTATCGCAAGCGCGCTCCTCGTTTGGCTGGGACTCTACATACGTCTGAAAATAGCGGAAACGCCCGACTTCCTGAAAATGCTTGACAAACAGGCGCGAGTGAAAGTACCCGTCGTTACTGTTTTCACAAAGCACACCAAAGCGATCGTGCTGGGCACGGCAGCGACCATTACCACCTTTCTTCTCTTTTACATCATGACCGTGTTCACCCTCAGCTGGGGAACTTCAGCACTGCATTACTCGAAAGAAAGTTTCCTGGTTGCACAGATCATCTCCATGTTATTTTTCGCACTCGGCATTCCGATGTCGGCAATCTTTGCTGACCGCAAAGGACGAAACAACATGCTCCTCTTGTCAGGCATCGCCATCTTCATTTTCGGATTGTTCTTCGA
>CAYMWA010000178.1:0-7083 GCA_964393795.1 uncultured Roseivirgaceae bacterium | reverse complement strand
GACCTATCGCACACCAAGAATACTATGCATCGTCAGTCGAATCTTCGGACGTGGATGGGCCGGGTTCCAGGAAATCCCTGACGTCTCTTTTCAATAACCCGGCGATTTCATACAGCGTTTCCAACGAGGGCTGCTGGGTGTTGGTACACCACCGCGACACAGTGGGTTCCGCCACTTGAAGCTGATTTGCAAGTTCCTTGTTTCGCTTGTCCTCTTCCTGAAGGACCAGTTTGATCCTGTTGAGTTTTCTTTTCATTGAAGTATCTCTCTTTAACCCAAAGATACACAGACGATTGCATTTTTATTGATTTTTTTTGATATTTTTTTATCCAAAAAGATAGGTTATTGATGTTTTTTGTTAATTTTGTGTACACCCTCAAAACACAAAAAGATATGAAAATCTATGCTCCAAAATCCCGCCTGCACCAGCTTCCCAGAAGGGTACAGCTGGCGCTATTCCTGATCGCGGAAGAATTGAAAAGCCGCAAACTGTTTCTCGTTCTCAGCAAGGTTGGCCTTGACTACTCCTTCTATCAGCCACACCTTGATACTGCCATTCTCTCCTGTATCGGCCTCGATCATAATTCACACGAAGTGTTTGATTCTTATGACGTGCTGCTTGACAAGTACGCAGACAAAGTAAAAGACGACCCGAAGTCGTTGATGAAGCAGGCGCTTAAAGTCTATGGTGAATTAGATCGCGGGGAAAAAGTCGCATCGAAAGGGAAAGACGACGACTTTGACGAGTTTGACGATGACTTTGATGATTTGTAAGGCCTGAAAGGCCTACAAGCGCGGAATGACGGTAAAGTGCTCTTCAAGCGACTGACCGTTCTCGTCGACAATGGTGAGGGTATGTTCGCCCTCACCAGGGTTGACGGCGAGGCGGTGGGTACCGCGTGTGGCACCTATGAATACGCCGTCGAGGTGCCAGTATACTGAAACGGCAGGATCGCGGTGTGCAAGTTGAAAGATTGCGCTGCCGGGTTCGCCGCCAAAGTCGCGCGGCACAAAAATTCGCGCATTTGGTTTCGGATAAACGAGCGCCATGGAGGAAAGGCTTTCTGCATGGAGACAATCGTCCCTAAAAGCGGGGAGCGGTTTATACGAAATATTTCTGATCCTGTAATAGTACTCCTGCACGGGCGGAAGGACAAACCATTTGGCCTGAACAAGATCGCTGACATCGGCGCACTCAGAATGCAGGCGAAACTTCCCGTCGCGCGACAGGTGAATGGTTTTGTGATAGCGGCAAGCCTCCGTTTCAAGTCCACGTTTCGTCACCCACACACTGTCGACCGCCTCACAGTCGGGCGACAACCTTTGTCCGCTTTTACTGCAGGTGGCGATCCGGTACAACTCCGAGGCTGGGCGCTGAAACCATGGAGATGACGGCAGCAGCCTGAAAATATCAAACAACAGCGGCGCCGCTGCAGCAGTGCCCGTCAGTCCGGGGCGACCTTCACCGTCGGCGTTTCCAATCCAGACGCCCACGGCGTAGTCGCGCGTCACGCCCACCGCCCACGCATCCCTGAATCCGAAACTCGTTCCTGTCTTCCAGGCGATCTTCTTTGAAGTGCTGAACAACTTCCATCCTGCTTCTTCCACAGGACGATAAAGCGCTGTCAACGCTTCGAACGTCAGGTAAATCGATGAAGCACTCAACCAGGAGGCGGCTTCAGGCGCACCAACCTCGCCAGACCCTTTGACCGCTTGAAACTGAGGAGGATGAAAATCGCTCCGGTGATAACGACTTCTTCCCGGATATTCAAAATAATTATTCAACGTGCGCGCCATAGAAGCGTACACGCCCGTCACATCCCAAAGGCTACCTTCCGCACCTCCCAGGATAAGCGATAACCCGTAGTGATCCGCAGGTTTATTGAGCGTGGTTAACCCGATGTTCTTCAGGAGGGAATGGAACTTCTCGTAGCGATATTCACGGAGCAGAAATACCGCCGGAACATTGAGTGAGCGGATGAGCGCATCGCTCGCCGGCACAGCGCCATCGAATTGACGTGAAAAGTTCTCTGGCGCAAAGCCGTCCATATACACCGGCACATCGGGCAACAAGGTGCGAGGGAGAATAAGACCTTCATCAAGGGCAGCAGCGTAAAGGAAAGGTTTGAGGATGCTGCCCGTACTACGTGCCGCGGTAATGATGTCGACATCCTGACCGTGGGCTTTCGGTTCGGGGTCAACATTGCCGGCATACGCAAGGGTGGCACCCGTCTTCACGTCAATCACAAGGACTGCGCCATTGAAGACGCGATTGGCCATCATGCGTGAATGGTGTGCTTCCAGTTTTTCTTCTACCCGTTGCTGAAGTCTGTAGTCGATGGTCGACTTCAGGTTGGTTTCGGCCAGCCCCTCTTTCTTCATTCGGCCGAGAAGATGTCGCGCGAGTCGCGGCAATGGTCGCGGCGCTTCAGGCAACATCTCCTCCTTGCCGAGAGCGCACGTAATGTCATCGATCTTACCGGCTTCCACCAGTTTGTCAAGTAACTTATCGCGCTTTTCCTTGAGTAACGTTCGGTTTTTTCCTGGATGGATCAAGGCCGGGGCATTGGGCAACACCGCCAACAGCGCTGCCTCTCCCCATGAGAGCGTTTCGGCTGACCTGCCGAAGTATCGCCAGCACGCGGCCTCAAGCCCCACTACGTTGCCACCGAACGGAGCATGTGCCGCATATAGCGATAGTATCTCTTCCTTGGAGAAGCGAAGTTCGAGTCGTGTGGCGAGAATAACTTCAATGACTTTTTCAAGCACCGTTCGCGATTGGCCACGCCGCGAGAGCCGAATGACTTGCATACTCAATGTACTGCCGCCGCTTACGATGCTTCCATGACGCAGGTTCTGGACCAGCGCCCTTCCCATGGCCAGCGGATCGACACCGGGGTGATGAAAGAACCGCTTGTCCTCAAAGGTAACGAGTGCATCGACAAATTTCTGCGGCACAATGCTGTCCGGAGGGAAGCGCCATTGGCCGTCCGGCGCAATGGATGCACTGAGCAACTCACCATTGCGTGCTTCGAGCACGGTCGAATAGGGCGTATCGAATATCACGGAGGGCAGCGCGTTCCAGTAGGCGACGCCGGACAAGACCATGGCGAAAAGCAAAAGCTTCGTGCGACGGCGCATGCCGGCCAGCCGACGTAACATGTCCCCAACTTTTATCGCCTTCATAACTGCGTTCCTATTCGCTATTGCGCCGCCTTGACAACGGTCACTTCACGTCCTTCAACTGCCGCGTTGATGCTCCCATCATACATTGCCTGACAGCTTGCTGCCGGCAGGTAGAAAGTGCCCGCGTAAGTTGCGGTGAGCATGATACGGAAAGTCCGTTCCTCATTGGGACTCAGGTTGAAGTAGGTGAAGACCCTGTCGTCCCGAATGTCCTGATATCGGTACGGACTCGACTCAATGAAAGCCTCAGCGCCTTCAAGCCTGAGGTTATTGATCTCCCACCCGGAGGGAAAGACCTGCGTCAACGCCAGGTTTTCATATGCGCCGCGAATGCCGGGATGCTTGACCGTCACCTCGGCGATAAATCCGGTACCTTGCTCCAGGCGTGAGACATCGATTGGATTTCCATTTGTGTCGGTATAGGATACGCGTAAGGCCAGCCCGTTGGAGGCGCGCGCCTCCGCTCCCCTTGCCGGCGTTCCCGTCTTCAGCAACCGGACAAACAAAGATCCGGCGCCTTTGTTTTCAACGATGATCTGGTGTGGCTTGGTCCCCGACAACGGTAGGGCTATTTCCGCAACAGGAAGTGCCGTACTGGCGGTGATCTTTTTGCCGTCGCCAAACTGATAGTCAAATTTCAGCTCGCCTTGTTTCTCGTTTGCAGCAAACGAAGCGATCGCACGCAGGCATGTCGCCGTTTCTTGCGTACTCATCCACACGTTTTCGTTTCCAAGTGCATTTGAAATTTCCTTGACCACTTCGAACGCCTTTGTTCTATCACCGAGCAACACCAATGTTTCCAGGATGAGCGCTTTGTCGCGAACACCAGAACCATAGCTGTAGCCGAGTTCCCTGTATGGCTCTACTTCCACCGGGAGGTCTTCGACAAGTGCACGCGCCGCTTCCTGTTGACCTGAAACGGCGTATGAGGCAGCGAGTGTCCAGGCCGCAGTAGGCGACAGGGCTGTTTCCTCCCGCAAGCGGTTCATGGCGCCCAACTCCGGGGCGCCGGCCACCGCAAGCGAGTAAAGCCGGTAAGCCTGCATCAGATCTGAATTTGGATATGCCGGGTTCCTTCTCCATGCCGCAGCTCTGTCGCGTTGGAAGGTTCGCCATCGGTCGAGCAGGTCAGCCGGAACATAGTACCCCTTCTTTTTGGCTTCTACCAGGAAGTGACCCGCATAACTGGTACCCCAACTATCGGCAGACTCGGCAACTCCGGGCCAATAGCCAAAGCCGCCGTCAGCTTGCACAAAGGACTTCAGTTTTTCAATACCCGTCGTGATATTTCGTTGAATCGCCTTTTGCTCGACATCCGTGAGCGCCCTCACTTGTCCGAGATACAGCTGCGGAAACAACGCAGAGGTTATCTGCTCGACACAGCCATGCGGATACTGCATGAGATATCGCATTCTCGAGTCGAGGTTGATCGGCGGGAGCGTCGACAATTCAAGTGTCGCACTATTGGTGCCCGCTATTCCGAAAGGCGTGAAGGAAGAAGACCAGCGCGCCTGTGGCTCGAGCAGATGTTCTTCGACGCGTGTTACCGGCGTGTTGGGATTGCGCACCTGAATTTCAATCACGTCCCGGGCGGTAAATCCACCCGCACGCGCCTTCACCTCAACCGTCGCCACACCCATCATCGCACCGACATCAAGATCGAAGTCGATGGTCTTGTCAGCATTGGTGGTAAGTGTCGTTGTTTGTGATGCCGCGCCCTTGACGGATACCGGTCCCTTTACACTCACCTCAACGGTGACCTTATCGAGCCTGGTCTCCCCACTGAACACCGTCACCGGCAACTTGACCGCCTCTTCCGGTCCCAGGACACGAGGCAGCGTGGCAAGCACCATCAGGGGCTTCCGTACCTTGCTGGTTTTCTCCGTGGCGCCATAGGCACCTTCATATCCCGCCACGACCATCGTCCGCACCGATCCAATATACTCCGGCATGACGAACCTGATCTCCCGTGCACCTCTGTCCAGCGTATAGGGGCCAAAGAACTTCACTACAGGTTTGAACCGGTTCGCCAGTGGGTCAATTTCGCCGGGGGCAATCGCATCGTCTCCGCCGATGGAAATGAAGCGCTCAAGATTGGCACCGTACGCGCCGATCACGTCGTCGAAAAGATCCCACGTGCGCACACCCAGTGCTTCGCGCGCATAGAAATGATGCCATGGATCGGGCGTTTGAAAGCGGGTGAGGTCCAGCAGTCCTTCATCGACAACGGCAACGGTATACGTCATCTTGCGATTGTTCTTTTCAGATACGCGCACCACGACCTCTTCGCCGGGGACGAGTTCATCGGGTATCGACAATACAGGCGTTAGATGGGTACCCGGATCTTCGACCTGGACGGGTGTGATGCCGTACAAACGTATCGGCAGATCGTTCACCGTTTGCTCGTGCGGCTGTAGCAATGAAACGTGGATGTATGCATTGGGTGCCATCTCCCTGGTTGCATCGAGTGTGAATCGTGTCTCCCCCTGCTCTGTTTCAACCCAAAAGGTCTGCAGTACCTTACTGCCGTTTTCAACACTTACCAAAGCACGCCCGTTGGCGGCGCCCGGGATGGTGACGTTTATTTTCTCGCCGATATTGTACTTCGTCTTGTCGGTCGAAAAGGCAAGGAGGTTGGCACCACCACGCGCGTCAGCATCGCGGGCGCGACTGTACCAGCCCGGCTCATCGACGTAAATGATTTGTCCGGCGCAGTGTCCGGAAACCGGATCGCATACCCGAAGGAAGTACCGGCCATATTCAGCTGCCGGCAGGTTCAGCGTCCAGCTACCCTTGCCGTTGTGCGTATCAACGGTCTCGCTTTTTACCAGTCGCGAGTATGATCCTTCTACAAAGTTGGCCAGGTGCTCACTCGAATTATCCCACCACCAACGCCAGTTGAGTTTGTACAGGTCGACCTCGACGTCTTTTCTGGAAATCGCATTGCCGCTGGCGTCTACCGTTGCAAGCGCTATTTCGTGATCGGTGTCCGTATAGAGAATGCCGCTGTACTGTTCTCCCTCAGGGACCCGGAGCCCGACGAATGAAGTGTAGGGATAGTAAGGAATGCGCAACTTGTAAATACTGAAGTTGCCACCTTCCTCATAGACCTTTCCTCTGAAGACTGCATTAAGCATACCTGACGGTTCTCCGGAAACCTCCAGCGTTCCAGAGACGGTGGCACGCCCTTCGGCGTTCGTCGTTCCTTCGAATAGTGCCTGCGATTCGCTTTCAAATGTCCGTGACGGATCATCAAACTGGTAATCCGGAAACGACTTGAAATGAGTAGGCTCACGCAGCAGCAGCACGTCGAACTCCGCCTTCAGGTTTCGGCCAGGCGCACCGTGCAACCAGTTTACCTGTAATTGCCCGTTGATATCCGGCGATGTAAATACTTCGCGACCGAAGTTCAGTTCAATCTTAAGCCTGTTGGGTTTTACCGTTTCTATTTTCAGGTTTTTCGTAAATGTGGCGCCGCCCACTTTCACGCGGCCAAGCCAATCGCCGGTAAGCGCATCGGGCGAAGTGGCGGTTGCAAAATTGTAGAATCCGTTTTCCGAAAGGGCGCGCACGGCCCGACGTACCACCTGTCCGCGGGGATCAGACAGTTCGAACACCACGGGGTGGCCGGGAGGAAGGGTCTTGCGTTTATCCTCCAGGATGAACGTCAGATGCAACGAGTCACCCGGTCGCCATACGCCGCGTTCGCCATACAGAAATCCTTTGAGGCCGCGGTCTACCACATCGCCCGAAACGTCAAAACTGCTTACCATCAAAGCTTCGCCATTGACCAGGCGGAGGTAAGCTTTTTGTTGACCATGTTTGGCAACAACGGCAAACGGTGTCTCGGAACTCTTGATGACGACCTTGCCCTCGGCGTCGGTGATGCCGGTGCCG
>CAYMWA010000177.1:6046-7222 GCA_964393795.1 uncultured Roseivirgaceae bacterium | reverse complement strand
GCGGTGAAAATTCAAAGCCGATCCTTCTAACCGGTCACGCGCTTCCGCACTTGCTCGATAATACTGGTAATACCCGCCAGGTTCTTGTCGCTCAGCACCAGATCGGCGCGGTTATTCTTGATCTGCTCTTCGATATTAAGTTGCTGATAAGTCTCCTCCAGCTTTTTGAAGTCGGCGAGGATCGCTGCCACTGTCTCGCTCTGATCAGCGGCCTCGAGCATTTTCACCACTTCCGACACCGAACCTTTTTGTTCGAGCACGACACGCATCAACGGGGTGAGCACCAGGTTGCGATTGTCTTCCGGTAAAATGTTTTTGGGATATGACTTAATCAGACCTGTGGCGATATAAAGTCCTTCTATGAAGCTTCCTGCAATAACCAGGGAAGACAGCTTGTTGCGGCTATCGTCGCGCAGGTAGTTCTGGCTTTCGCGCATTGTTTTGTCGAGCAGTCGCGTCAGGGAATCTTTGTTGGCGATGTTTTTCTCGAATTTCTCCAGCAAGGCTGCATCAAAGGTTCCGATCAGACCGAGGTCATCGGAAAGCGTTTTGCACGCCGTAAGGTAATCAATGGCTTCCTGGGTCTTGTCATAAGAAGCAAGGTAGCCGATATCAGCTGCATATACGCCAAGGTTTAGCGCCGCCTTGTCATTGCTGCTCGTGTACTCGTCCACCTTTCCAAGACTGTTGATCAGTTTCTGATTGAATTCAGCACCCGTAGCTTGCAAGAGATAAGGGATTTCTGACGGCGGAGGAATGTTGTAGGCTACCTCTTCAATCTGTTCTTTCAGGGCCTGGTTAGCTTCGTCAAATTCACGGGAATTTTGCTCCTTGTTCTCACCGGACTTAGAGCATGACACAAAAGCCAGTGTGATCGAAGCTATCAGAAAAACGAATAGGGGGCGCTGTGGTTTCATATAGGTTTAGTTTGGATTTTACTTTGTGATCACAACGTGTCGCGGTTCGTAACCCAACCGTTCCACCCGCTCGCTCGTTGCCGCGTTGCACATCATACAAGATTCAATTTTACTACATTTTTTATTGCTTTAAAACCTGCTGATTATATTTTTAGTCTTAATTGTGGATTTTGAACGCTTTTTAGCTAAGTTTGGAATCATCTGATTCCGAGAGTTTTATGCTGAATCCCGTGGAGAGAACCCTGCTCATCGACGACAG
>CAYMWA010000177.1:0-5946 GCA_964393795.1 uncultured Roseivirgaceae bacterium | reverse complement strand
TTCATTTTAAGAATTCATGAGCGATTACAACAAAGAAGAGATCAGGCATATCGAAGAAAAGTGGCGTCGGATATGGGAGGAACGCGGCGTCTATAAAGTAGCTCCCTCAAACAAACCGAAATGTTATGTGCTGGATATGTTTCCCTACCCTTCCGGCGCCGGCCTTCACGTAGGCCACCCCCTGGGCTATATCGCGTCCGACATCGTTGCCCGCTTCAAAAGACTCAAGGGATTTAATGTGTTGCATCCGATGGGCTTCGATGCATTCGGACTACCGGCAGAGCAATACGCCATCGAGCACGGCATCCACCCGGCCAAATCGACCGCGCAGAACATCCGGACTTTCCGAACCCAGATGGACAAGATCGGCTTTTCCTATGACTGGAGCCGGGAAATCAGAACTTGTGAGCCCTCCTACTACAAGTGGACTCAGTGGATCTTCCTTCAGATCTTTGGAAGTTGGTACAACCGGAAAAAAGAAAAGGCCGAACGAATAGAAACACTGATTGAAATTTTTGAGCGCGAAGGAAACGCAAACCATCCTTTTCCTGACATTAAGTATACACTGGAAGGCACCGATGAAAGCGTCTTCAGTTCAAGCCAATGGAAATCGTTTGACGAGCGGACCAGGCAGGAGGTGCTGATGCAGTACCGCCTGGCTTACCTGGCATACAGCGATGTAAACTGGTGCGAAGCGCTGGGTACCGTCCTCGCAAACGACGAAGTAATTAACGGCCTTAGTTACCGCGGCGGTTTTCCCGTAGTAAAACGACGTATGCGTCAGTGGAGTCTGCGTATCACCGAATATGCCGAGCGGTTATTGAAAGGGCTGGAAGAAGTCGACTTCAGTGAATCGATGAAAGACATCCAGCGTAACTGGATTGGGAAAAGCACTGGTGCCAGAATCCGCTTTGCCGTGAAGAGTGAACGATCGGTGGTAAAAGACATGGTCGTCTTCACCACACGACCCGACACCATCTTTGGCGTCGACTTCATGGTCGTAGCGCCCGAGCACGAGATGGTAAAAGAGATCACCAGTGCCGATGCACAGGTGGAAGTCGACAAATATCTCAAATATGTTGAAAGCCGTTCGGAAGTCGACCGGATGGCGGAAGTGAAGAAGGTAACAGGTGCTTTCACCGGCGCCTACGCTGTCAACCCGTTGAATGGACGCGAAATCCCGATCTGGATTAGCGAGTATGTCCTCGCCGGCTACGGTACGGGCGCCATCATGGCGGTACCTTGCGGCGATGAACGCGATTTCAAATTCGCTCGCCACTTCAATCTTCCGATCACCAATATTATCGGATCGCACTTCAACGGCAAAGAAGCGAATCCCACCTACGACGCCGTGCTGGAGAATTCAGACTTTCTCAACGGTATGACCATGCGCGATGCCATAGGCGTCGTGGTGAACAAGCTTGAGGAAAAAGGCATCGGTCAACGACAGGTGAACTACAAGATGCACGATGCAGGGTGGAGCCGTCAACGCTATTGGGGAGAACCCTTTCCTGTGATCTATCAAGACGGCATGCCTTATGCCATGGACGAAAAGGACCTGCCGCTGCTGCTGCCTGACTCCAACGATTTCCGTCCGTCGGGTACCGGGGAAGGACCGCTTGCCAACCTGAAAGACTGGGTGGAGATCGACGCGCACCGGCGCCGCGACACCAACACGATGCCGACACATGCCGGCGCTGCGTGGTACTTCCTGCGTTTTACAGACCCTCACAACGACAAAGCGTTCGCCAGCCGTGAGGCCCTGGACTACTGGGGTCAGGTAGACGTCTACGTTGGCGGATCAGAGCATGCAGTAGCCCACCTGTTGTACGCACGCCTCTGGGTGAAGATCCTGTACGACCTTGGATACATCGGTTTTGACGAACCCTTCAAAAAGCTTGTCAACCAGGGAAAAATTACCGGAGATTCACGTTTTGTGTACCGCATCCGCGGAACCAACAAATTCGTTTCCGCCGGATTAAAGGACGAGTATGAAACCGATGCCCTTCACGTCGACATTTCGCTCGTGAACGGGCTTGAACTGAACCGTGAAGGGTTCACGCAATGGAAACCCGACTTCGCCGGTGCGGAGTTTATCCTCGAAGATGGTAAGTACATTTGCGGCGCAGCGGTAGAAAAGATGAGTAAGTCGTACTTCAATGTGGTTAACCCCGACGAAATCATTGACAGCTATGGCGCCGACACGCTGCGGATGTATGAAATGTTTCTCGGCCCGCTGGAAGCATCCAAGCCCTGGAATACCAACGGGATCGATGGTGTTTTCAAATTCCTGCGCAAATTCTGGAACCTGTTCCATGACGATAAAGGGAAGTTCCATGTGACAGATGCCGACCCTACCCGGCAGGAACTAAAAGTGTTGCACCGCACACTAAAAAAGATTGAGCAAGACATCGAAACGTTTTCATTTAACACGACGGTGAGTGAATTTATGATCTGTGTGAATGAACTCACACCGCTGAAAACCAACAAGCGCGCAATTCTCGAGCCGCTGCTCATCGGCCTGGCTCCCTATGCGCCGCACATGGCAGAAGAACTGTGGGAGAAGTTGGGACACACTGAAACGATCTTCGATGCGCAATTCCCTGTGTATCGCGAAGAACATCTCAAAGAGGATTCATTTGAATATCCCATTTCCATCAACGGAAAAGTGCGTGCGAAAATGGAATTCGCACTCGACATGCCAAAGGAAGACATTGAGAAACAGGTGCTCGCCTCCGAAGTGGTGCAAAAGTGGGCGAACGGAAAGTCACCAAAGAAAGTAATCGTGGTGCCGGGTCGCATTGTGAACGTGGTATTGTAGACCGCAAGCGTTTCTGTCAATATATAGTTGACCGGTCGGTCTCAACGCACACGTTTGTCAGCAGGCAATTGCCCCATGTCAACTGATTCATTACCTTAGCTGCCCTAAACCCGTGCACATGCGCTACTCAAAGATTGTTGGCCTCGGCCACCACCTTCCGGAAAAGGTAATTACCAATCAGTATCTGTCTACTGTGATGGATACGAACAATGAGTGGATCGTCGAGCGCACCGGTATTGAACAGCGCAGGTGGATTGATCCGGCGAAAGATACGGTGGCCAATATGGCGGCCAAAGCTTCACGCATGGCGCTGGAACGCGCGAAACTCACAGAAAAAGACGTCGACTTTATCGTCTTTGCCACCATCACCCCCGACTACTTTTTTCCCGGATCCGGAGTGTTGCTCGGACGTGAACTCGGCCTGGAAGGTATTCCGGCACTGGACATCCGCAATGCGTGCTCGGGATTCATCTACGCACTCTCCGTTGCTGACCAGTTCATCAAGACTGGCATGTACAAAACGGTGCTGGTAGTGGGTGCTGAAATTCAGTCGACGGCCCTTGACATTTCAACCGCAGGAAGGAGCACCGCCGTGATCTTTGGTGACGGTGCGGGTGCAGCGGTCCTTCAGCCGTCAGACACCGCTGGCGTGCTTTCAACGCACCTGCACTCCGATGGACGTTATGCCGAAGAGCTGTACATCCGCGATCCCGGCAGCAGCAGGCCGCACGCCGAACGCCAGCCCGCGCAAATCACCGATACATCGACGTTCAAAGTGGTCATGAATGGAAACCAGGTTTTCAAACACGCCATCGTACGCTTCACCGAAGTGATCAACGAGGCGCTTACTGCCAACGATCTCAAAAAAGAAGACATCTCCCTTCTGGTACCGCACCAGGCAAACCTCCGCATCAGTCAGTATATTCAGGATAAACTGGAACTGAAAGCCGAACAGGTATACAACAACATTATGCGCTATGGCAACACAACTGCGGCGTCAATACCCATTGCGATGAGCGAAGCGTGGGCAGAAGGGAAAATAAAAGAAAATGATCTTATTTGTCTGGCCGCATTCGGCAGTGGGTTCACTTGGGCTTCTGCGCTGATTCGGTGGTAAACCCTGCCCAACATGTCCATATTTATTGTTCTGCTTTGTATTGCTATTCTTGTCCTGCTAATCACACAGTTCAAGGTCAACGCCTTTCTCGCCTTCCTGCTGATCTCGATACTGGCGGCCCTATTGCTGGGTATTGACGTAAGTGAAGTTACCGGTTCCATTCAGAAGGGTATCGGCGACATGCTCGGCTCGCTGGTCATCGTGATTGTGGGTGGTGCCATGCTCGGAAAACTGGTAGCGGAGAGCGGGGGCGCACAGCGTATCGCTTCCGGGATGATGTACCTCTTTGGTGAACGCTACATTCAATGGGCGCTGGTCGCAACAGGATTCATCGTCGGCATACCGTTGTTCTACAACGTCGGATTTGTGCTCGTGATCCCGCTGATATTTTCGGTTGTGTATCGCTACAAGTTTCCTGTTGTATACATCGGACTACCCATGCTGGCAGCGCTGTCAGTCACCCACGGCTTTCTGCCTCCTCACCCGTCTCCCTCCTATCTCGTCGCCCAGTTCGGCGCCGATATGGGACAAACGCTGTTGTACGGTCTCATCGTGGCCATCCCCACTGTGATCATAGCGGGACCGCTATTCTCCCGGACGGTGCGGAGAATCCAGACCGACCTACCCGAAACATTTAAACCCAGCGAGATGGATGCCGACAAACTGCCGGGCATGTGGAACAGTGTCTTGTCGGCACTGCTGCCGGTCATCCTGCTGGCATCCACCACGTTGCTGGAACCCTACATCCCCACCAAAGGCATCGCCCACAAGACCTTTGTCTTCCTGACCAGTCCCGATATGGTGCTGCTCATTTCTCTTTGTGTGGCCACGTATACACTCGGACTGCGCATGGGCATGCCAATGAAAAGAATTATGGATATCTACGGAGATGCCGTCAAAGACATTGCCATGATTCTTTTGATCATGGCGGGCGCCGGCGCCCTGAAACAAGTACTCATCGACAGCGGTGTAAGTGAAGAAATCGGCATTCTGCTCACCGGACTTGATGTGCACCCGCTGCTGCTCGGATGGTTTATCGCCTGTGTGATCCGTGTGTGCGTCGGCTCTGCCACCGTTGCCGGACTTACCGCCGCAGGCATTATCATGCCGTTGATGGGCCGGCCCGATGTCAATCCTAACCTGATGGTGTTGGCCATCGGCGCGGGAAGCCTCATGTTTTCTCACGTCAATGACGGTGGTTTCTGGCTCTTTAAGGAATATTTTAATCTCAGCATAGCCGATACGTTGCGGTCGTGGTCGGCGATGGAGACGATCGTCGCTCTGGTAGGTATCACCTGCGTTATGATCCTAAACGCCATTATTACATAATTTATGGAAACACTCACAGCAGATCAGCGCTTTGAAAAACTAGCGCTTTCCCTTCCCCCGGCGCCCTCACCTGCCGGCGTTTACAAACCGTTGCTCATCGTGGACAACCTCGCCTACGTGTCCGGTCATGGTCCGGTAAAGACCGATGGCAAGTTGATAATGGGCAAAGTGGGCGATCAGCTATCCGCGGAAGAGGGCAAAGAAGCCGCAAGGCAAGTAGGCCTCGCGATACTGGCGACACTCAAGCACAACCTCGGGAGTCTGAACCAGGTCAAACGGGTAATCAAAGTGCTCGGCATGGTGAACGCCATCACCACGTTTGAGCAACATCCCTTTGTGATCAACGGATGCAGCGAATTGTTCGCGAGCGTATGGGGTGAGGCCAACGGTGTAGGTGTGCGCAGCGCCGTGGGCATGGGATCGCTTCCCAATAACATTCCCGTAGAAATTGAAGCTGTCTTCGAATTGCACCGACCGGCATGACCTGGTACACAATAGAAAATATCGATGCGGTAGATACCCCCGCCCTTCTGGTTTACGGCGATCGGATACAGCAAAACATCGATCTCGCTAAAACCTTTGTCGACAATCCCGCCAAACTCAGGCCGCACATCAAGACAAGCAAGAATCCGGAGGTGATCAAGCGCATGCTCGCCAGCGGTATCAGCAAGTTCAAGTG
>CAYMWA010000176.1:0-7293 GCA_964393795.1 uncultured Roseivirgaceae bacterium | reverse complement strand
TATTAAACAACCTGATATGGGGTGTGCGGTTTAAGATCAGGCCGTCGAGCAGGTCGTTCAGTCCCGCCATAAATCCCAATAAGGCAATGAACATTGTAATGCTGAATGTCACACCAACTGCTGCAACCAGCGTTTGTTTCCAGCGCGCGAGCATCAACTTTAGCGCGATGCGGTAAATAAGTCTGTTTTTCACTCTTTTGGCGGTAAAATGAACTGATTGGTATCAAGGCCGCTGAGGACTTCAACTTTTTGGTAGTCTTTCAGTCCTGTAACGATTCTTTGTTTTTGTTTTTTGCTGGTGATCACAAAAGAATCGTCGACGAGATACGATCGCGGGATTGTCAATGCGTTGCTTTTTGTTTCGACAACGATATTTGCTTCAACTGTCAGGAATGGATATAATTTGTGCGGAGCTTTGATAAAATGGGCTTCTACTGTGAACGACTTTGAGCGTTCGTTCATAGACGGGTCAATGTGTGCCACGGACGCTTCATATATTTCGCCTCTGTAGCTATCCATACTAAGGAATATTGTCTGACCAGGTTTTATTTTGACAATGTCTCTTTCGTCCACCTGCAACTCTATTATGAATGCGTTTTCGTCGCCAATGAGCGCTATAGGACTCGTGTTATTGGCCATTTCTCCTTTCGACCTGATGACTTTGTATACTATCCCGTTAATTTCGCTCTTGATTGTATAGTCGTCGGCGATTGCACTGCTTATTTGAAAAGTGTTGTGAGATTGATTTATGTTTAGCTTCAGCTGTTGCTGGACTTCCTGGTACCGGAATTTTGCTGATCGGTAGGTGCTTACGGATGCTTTGTAGGCGAGTTCGCTTTGCTCAAGCGCTGCTTTGGTGCCAATATGCTGCGACCACAGGTTTTGTTGCCGTTGCCAAAACAGGGAATCAATTTGCTTTTTTGATTTGGCCACATCAACCGCCATGGTAAGCTCATCCAGTTTTTCTTTATTCGCAAGGGCGTTTGCGTAATCGGCAGCTAGTTTTGCGTTTCTTGCGTTAAGGACAGCCGTTTTGTTTGCTATTCTTGCAAGGGGGGTTCCGCGGCTGACTGAGTCACCTTCGCGAACGAGGACTTCTTTAATGATCCCATTGACTGACGGGAAAGCTTCGTATTGGTTTTTGCTTTTGATCACCCCTGAAGCATAAACCGATTCGGATATGTTTTCAACTGTTGGTTTGATGCCTCCCGGATCACTTTCACAGGACGTTATCAGGACGAGACAAGTCAAGTGTAACAGGAGTTTCATTTCACTCGTTTTATACGATGCTTTTGTGTTATCGTTAGTTGCTTTCGCCCTACCCGGCGATCCAGCCGCCATCGACGGCCATGGCGTGTCCGGTTACAAATGACGCGGCATCGGAGCAAAGCCATATGATGGCTTCGGCGACTTCTTCGGGCTGTCCCATGCGTCCAATGGGCTCCATGTTTTCGTATTGCTTCTCCACAGTCTTGTCCTCTCCGGTAAGCCGATCCACCATGGCCGTTTTTATAACGCCCGGGCATACGGCATTGATTCTGATTTGTTGTTTTGCATATTCCAGTGCTGCGGTCTTTGTCAAGCCTACGATTCCATGCTTACTGACTACATATGCTGGGAGTCCTGGAAATCCTATAAGACCAGCTACTGATGCCAGATTAACGATTGCGCCTTTACCTTGCTTGATCATGACCGGCAGTTCGTATTTCATGCAAAGCCACACACCTTTTAAGTTGATGTTAATGGTATTGTCCCAGTTTTCTTCCGAACACTCATGGGTGGACGCTGTTTTACCTTCGATGCCTGCGTTGTTGACGGCGAAATCGATTTTGCCATAGGCGTCGACCGCCTGCCTGATCATTGCTGCGATTTCATCGGGTTTTGAAACATCGCATCGAACAAAGATTCCGGTTCCGCCCAGTTCTTTGATTTCTTTCAGAACAGAATCGTCCTGGACCCAATCGGCGATTACCACGCGAGCGCCCCTTCTGGCAAATGCTATCGCCGTTGCTTTTCCTATGCCAAAAGTACCTCCGGTCACAATGGCCACTTTGTGTTCGAATATGTTTTCCATTGGTGGTTTGTTTTGTTTATTTTTTTCATGTGTTTATGGCCTTGGATGCCGGGCTGGTGGCCAATCGGGTTTTCTATAACAAGGCTTGTGATGTCTGTCGTCTGCGGGTTTGTTTTTTGTGAACTTAGCCTGCATGTCCGGATGTCTTGACAGCGACCCTGACGTCTCGTCGGCCGGTGCGTCTAAGTCGCATGCGACAGGAGTTTACTACATGGCTTTTTGCTTGTAAAGTTCTTTCTAATAACAGGGAGGGAACATGACGACAATTGGGTGAACGAAAGATGTTTGTCATCATGACTGTCTGTTAACAGCGGGCCTGTTCGTTGTTGTTGCCGCTGCGTTGCGCTGATGGCGGGTTCTTTTGTGAAGAATCGGTGCAGTGCACAGCGGTGCAGGTTCCGATGGTGCCTTTGGTCTTATATTCTTGACAAAGGTGACGTTAATCACCGGCGGAAGTGATTACGGTCATTCGCATTTGAGGTTGATTGTCCGAGTTTAGATGGGAAAACAAATCGGTTTATGAAACAATACATCATACCATTTGAGAAGCTTAGCATGAAAGATGTTGCGGATGTGGGCGGTAAAAACGCTTCATTGGGTGAAATGATAACAAATCTATCTACGCTGGGTATCGCAGTTCCGCCGGGTTTTGCAGTGACCGTCGCTGCCTTTTACGACTTTCTGGCTTTTAACGACGCAAGTACGCAGATTCAGGTTGCCTTAGATCGTTTGGATCGTGGTAATCTTGTAAACCTTTCGGAAGTGGGCGAAGCCTGTCGGACGATAATAAAACGCGGAACCTTTTCTGAATCTGTAAAGCAGGCGGTTGTTGACGCATATAAGCAATTGCAGAAAGATCATCGAAGGAATATTTCGGTGGCTGTGCGCAGCAGTGGTACCGCTGAGGATTCGCCCACGGCAAGCTTTGCGGGACAGCATGACTCTTTTCTTAATGTTCAAGGTGAAGCGGAACTTCTTAACGCAGTGAAAGGTTCATACGCTTCCCTTTATAACGATCGGGCTATAAAGTACAGACTTGATAACGGTATCAGCGACATGCAGGTCGGTCAATCTGTCGGGGTTCAGTTGATGGTCAGGTCGGATAAGGGGAGTGCAGGTGTCGCTTTTACAATTGAGCCTGAGCATGGTAACGAAAATATTATTTATATCACAGGTGCATGGGGTCTGGGTGAAAGCGTTGTGCAGGGGGCTGTCAACACAGATGAATTCTATTTGTTTAAAACAGCTATCGAAAAGGGGCTGGAGCCAATTGTCTGGCGATCACTCGGAGCAAAACAGAATATGATGGTTTACGGCGGATCTGCCGGCAAGAATACGGCATGGCAGCAGACACCGCAGCGCCTGCGCGATCAGTACATTCTTGATGATGAGGAAGTGAAAACACTCGGACGATGGTGCCTTGACATCGAGAATCATTACAAACTTCCGATGGACATTGAGTGGGCAAAGGATGGAGAGACTGCTGAACTGTTTATTGTACAGGCACGTCCGGAAACGGTTCATGCGAGACGCAGGAAGACTCCTGTCATTAAGGAGTATACTTTTCAATCAAAAGAAATTCCGTTGTTGACCGGCAAGGCTGTTGGACATGGGATCGTGTCCGGACGAGTTGTTATTGTAAAATCGCTTTCGGATGCGCACAAAGTGCAACATGGAGATATTATTGTTGCTGACATAACGAATCCAGACTGGAATGCCTTGCTTCGAAGAGCTATCTGCATTGTCACGAACAAGGGCGGCCGCACCAGCCATGCGTCGATTGTCGCTCGAGAACTGGGTATTCCGGCAGTCGTTGGAACTCTGAATGCGACTGAAAAGCTCACTGATGGGCAGGCAATCACTGTTTCCTGCGCCAGCGGGGATTCCGGATATGTCTATAATGGACTTCTGGCCTGGGAGCAGCGGGAAGTGGCGGTTGAGAATATTATCCGCACCCATACAAAATCGATGTTCATCCTCGCCGATCCACTGAAGGCGTTGCTGTATGCCGCGTATCCCACTGACGGAGTTGGCTTGTTAAGAATGGAGTTTATGATCAGCAATTCCTTACAGGTTCATCCAATGGCGCTGGTAAAGTTTGATGACCTTCCTGCAACTTCGGAGAAAAAGCAAATTGAGGCGCTGACAAGACACTACGCTGACAAAAAGCAATTTTTCATCGAGAAGCTTTCAGAAGCTGTTGGCCTGGTTGCGGCCGCATTTTATCCGAGGGAAGTTATTGTCAGGATGAGCGACTTCAAGACGAACGAGTATGCGAAACTGCTGGGCGGAAAATTATTCGAGCCGGAAGAGGAAAATCCCATGCTTGGCTTCCGTGGGGCAAGCCGTTATTATAATCCAAGATACCGGGAGGGTTTCGGGTTGGAGTGCATGGCGATGAAAAAAGTGCGCGATCAGATGGGTTTGACAAACCTGAAGATCATGATACCGTTTTGCCGGACAATCCAGGAAGCGGAGAGGGTGCAGGATGTTATGAAAGCGTATGGGCTCGAACGTGGCAAAGATGAACTGGAACTGTATGTTATGGCTGAAATTCCAAGCAACATACTACTGGCTGAGCGTTTTGCCGTGCTTTTCGATGGATTCTCTATCGGATCAAATGACCTCACGCAGTTGACGCTTGGCCTTGACAGGGATTCGGCCATCGTCAGTGATCTGTTCAATGAAAATGATCAGTCTGTCAAAATGCAGATAAGCCACCTTATCAAAAAGGCGCATGCTGCCGGTGTCAGGGTAGGTTTGTGTGGCCAGGCGCCCAGTGACTACCCGGCGTTTACACAATTTCTCGTCGAGCAGGGAATCGATTCGATTTCATTTAACCCGGATGTCATATTGCGAGGGATGACGAATATCGTTGAAGCTGAATCAGCAATGAAAGTGACAGTCTAAAATCAAATATATGGAAACGTTTAGAAGGGAAATATTCGAACACTTGGGTTACGTGTATTATACCATTGCGGCCGAACAGGGCACACCATCGATCATGGCGGGAGAATTAAAAATGGCGATCAAGAAGGAATGGCTTAGCGAAGGCAATGTCGTGGGTGCCCAGAAGGTATCAGAGGCAGCACATCTGATAGGGATTACAATTGATGCGTTGCAAACCGAACGGGTGCCGGCTTCTGACGCTTTTGCTACCTTTGAAAGGTTCTATCACAAGCACGAGGAGCAATTTTCCGATGCGCTTAAAAGGCAAATCCTTGAAACGGCTGAAACCGTTATGCGGATCCTTCCATCGGGCCCGAGAAAAAATGAGTACTATGAACGATTGAAGGGTCTTCTCTTTGTTTCAAAGGATGCCAATGTAAAATTGTAGTTATTAACAGCACGTTGATCAATCTCACGCTCGGCGAGGATAGAAAGGTCTATGCGCTGACCAAATATTGATGACTTCGGACTATAGTATCGGAGCGCGCGCCTATGTTTCTTTCGAGGGGTGTCTTTTGCTTAAAGTAATATTCCTCAAATACACCGCGATTGCCAATCCCTGCGCAACGAATAATACCGGATCACTTCTGTAAAGTGAATAGGCAATTATCAATCAGCGTCAGCGTATAGATCATTGGTGACAGTACTATGGTGCGCTGTCGTGTCAGGGGCAGGGCCCACAGCGCAACGGTAAGGAGCAAGGCAATTACAGGTATCAGCAATAAGGGTCCATGCATATAAAACTGTGGTGAGTGGAGCGGAATAGTCGCCAGTCCGACATACAGCAGACAGGCGAATCCGGACAAGTAAAGGCTGAGGCGGTTGGGATGGCGTCTTCTGGTAAGGAAGAAACCAGTGGCAAGGGAAAGTCCGATCGAAAGCGGCAGGACGTAGAGTATAAGCTTGGAGCTGAAGAATGAGAACAATATGAGTGGTAAGAGGAGCCACCCGAATAAAATATTCCGTGTTATCTTGTCACCCCTGCCTGCCGTATCGTTTCGCCATGACGCGACCATATAAGGGACAATCCAGGGCAATGTGACTGGAGGTACAAGTAACAAGTAATAGTACCAGGGTTGTTTTCTGGAAAATACCTCGGCGTGAACGATCCGGTCTACAAAATGGTGAAAGAAGAAGTAGTCCGCGAATCGGGCGTCCTCCCAGATCAGAAATGCAAACCACGACAGGCCTATGGTCGTAAAAATGGCTATTGAAATCGCTGCGTGCGAAAACCGTATTGGTGGAACATCGTACAGGCTCCACAGACTTCCAATCACCAGCAAGGGAAAAATCAGTATTACAGGACCTTTGGTCATAAAGCCCAGCGCCAGTGCGGCAGCCATGGTATATAAATAAATGTATCGCCGGGTATTAATAAATGTCAGCCATCCATAAATGCTGAGGAGGATAAAGGTGTTGAGATATGCGTCAGTAGTGAGACCGCGGACGGAGACCAGAACAATGGGTAGGGTTGTATAGACGAGGACGCTGTAACACGCCGCTTTTTGGTCATTGAAGAGATAAAGTGCTATTCTGAATATTAATAGCGCTTGAATACAAAACGCGATCACAAGAAAAAATCGGGCGGCAAACGCGTTTACTCCAAACAGGTTGTATGCAGATGCGGTCACCCAATAGGTAACAGGCGGCTTATGATAATGGTAGATGTTTAGTAACCGGGGATGAATCCAGTCGCCCGAACGAAACATTTCGCGGCTTATTTCGGCGAAGCGGGCCTCGCTGGTTTCTACAACGCCCCACAGACTTCCGGTTATCAGCATGGTTATTGCCACGATAAGAACGAAGATGAGGGTTTGCCCCGCTTGCGTCTTAATCATGCTTTAGATTGGTCTTTGTTACCGAGTATGTAATAGCGTTTCTCTGCATCCACCGGAATACAATGGCATCCGTCAGCGGACCGACCAGTCGGTTCAACAGGTGATACTTTGCTTTTCCGGCATACCTGGGAAAGTGTTGGACGGGCACCTGTTTCACTTTGCCACCTAACAGGATCGTCATGTTGGGAATAAACCTGTGCATCCCCTTAAAAAACGGCATTTGTTTCGCTATATCCGCTTTCATGATCTTCAATGGGCAACCAGTGTCGATGATATCATCATCAAGAAGCCATTTTCGGAAAGCGTTTGCCATTCGCCCGGAGAGTTTCTTAACCAGCGTATCCTTTCTGTTTTGCCTATAGCCCATGACTAGTTCATAGTCATCACTAAAATCGAGAAGAAGGGAAAAATCAGAAGGCGTCGTTTGAAGAT
>CAYMWA010000175.1:0-7382 GCA_964393795.1 uncultured Roseivirgaceae bacterium | reverse complement strand
CAGTAATGGTATACGTGATGGTGAAGCAGGAAGGCAGTGCCGGCATCCAGGTAGTGGAAGTCTATGACGAGACAGGCAGGTTCACCTTCGATCCCATCATCGACAAATTCAACTTTGTCCCCGTCTCCGGCGATTTCGAAAATGTGAAGACTGACTTTAACAAGTCCGATCACTTTGCGCTGCTCTATATTCCCAAGTTAGAGCTGACCCGGCCGGAGGGACTTGCGTTGTATACCCGGGAAAACCCGAGCATCCTGAAGATCGACGATATCGAAAACATCCTCGAAGACAAAATCCACGACCTGAAACTTGAGCAGTTCAACATCGACAAGGCCACGCTGGAAAGTCTGAAGACCAACGTACGACTGAACAACATCAACCTCAGCGCCTCGGGCGAAGAAAAAGAAAGTCATACGGAGCATCTCTATATCCTGGGATTCGTGCTCGGCGTCATGATCTACATGTTCGTGCTCATCTACGGCATGCAGATCATGTTGGGGGTGATCGAAGAGAAAACGAGCAAGATTGTCGAAGTGCTTTTATCATCCGTCAAGCCCTTTCAGCTGATGATGGGCAAGATACTCGGCATTGCGGCAGTGGGGCTCCTGCAGTTCACCATCTGGGTAGTGCTGATCACCACGCTTTCCACCGCTACCCTTTCCATGTTCGGCGTTGACATGCCGCAAAAACAGGCGATGCAGGAAATTTCGAAGCAAATGCCACAGAACGCGGAAGTGGCTGCAGCAGCAGAAACGCAGAACCAGGCAATCGTCGAAGTGATGGAGGCCGTCAATGAAATACCGTTCGTTTACATCCTCTTCAATTTCGCCTTCTACTTTTTGGGTGGCTACCTGCTTTACGGTGCCCTGTTCGCCGCCGTGGGGTCGGCTGTCGACTCCCAGCAGGAAGCGCAACAGTTTACGTTCCCGATCACATTGCCGCTGATAATCGCCTACTTCGGACTTTTTATGTTCATATTAAATGATCCGAACAGTTCTGCAAGCTTCTGGTTTTCCATCATCCCTTTTACCTCTCCTGTAGCGATGATGGGCAGGCTTGGATTTGGTGTGCCCCTCTGGGAATTGCTGCTGTCGCAGTTCCTGTTGATCGGCGGATTCGTCTTTACCACGTGGATCGCCTCAAGAATTTACCGGATAGGCATCCTTATGCACGGCACCCGCATCAATTATAAGGTGTTGACCAAGTGGTTCCTGATGAAACAATGATCTTTTTTACGCCACTTTTGCTTTGACCGGACCTTGTCCGGTTTTTTTATTTATTTTCAGGATTCATGGCCAAAAGAGCACCCATTGTCGCCGGCGACTTTTATCAGCACAATCCGCGCTTGAAGTGGATTGTCCTTGCCGTTTCGTTCCTGATCAGCGTTGGCTCCATCTACTATACAAAGGTGCTGGTCGACCAACTAAAGGCACGCGAACGGCAACAGGTACAACTCTTTGCGCGCGCCATCGAATACACCCTCAATGAAAACCTGAACAGCAACATTCTTTTTGTATCGGAAGAAATCATCAACAAAAACAATTCAGTGCCGACCATCCTCGTCGATGAAAACGAAAATGTCATCCACTTCCGAAACATCGACATCGACAGCACACGCTCGCCGGGCGCGATTCGACAACAACTACAGCGCGAACTCGAGTCAATGGCCGACACCTACGAGCCTATTACCATCACCTTGAAGGATCCGAATACCAATGAAATCTTCGGTACGCAAAAGGTGTACTACAGAAATTCTTTTTTACTCACGCAACTTATCGCCTATCCTTATGTTCAGTTGACCGTGATTGCCATTTTCGGTTTCATCAGCTATCTCGCGTTCAACTACTCCAGGGCGGCGGAGCAGAACCGCGTGTGGGTGGGGCTCGCCAAGGAAACCGCTCATCAACTCGGCACACCGCTGTCTTCCCTTATGGCCTGGATTGAAGTAATTCGCGAAGATCCCCAGATGCGCGCGAAAGGGGTGGTCGACGAACTGGAGAAAGACATCCAAAAACTAAAGATCGTTACAGAGCGATTCTCAAGTATCGGTTCCGTCCCCACGTTGCGTAAGGAAAACATCGTCGTCCTGATCAACAACGTGGTTACTTACCTTCGCCCCCGAATTTCATCGCGTATTCAGATCGACGTGTTCACCTTGTCCGACAATATTTCGGCGCTGGTGCATGCGCCGCTTTTCGAATGGGTCATCGAAAACCTTTGCAAGAACGCCGTCGACGCTATGGGTAGCTCAGGGGGCGCCATCGCGATTAAGATTCTGCGTGGAAGCGAGGGAAAAGTCTTCATCGATCTCAGTGATACCGGCAAGGGCATCCCGCGCTCAAAACTCGCTATGGTCTTCAAGGCAGGCTTTACTACCAAGCGGCGCGGCTGGGGACTTGGGTTGACGCTGGCCAAGCGGATTATCGAAACCTACCACAACGGAAAGATCTTTGTCAAATCTTCGGAGGAAAGCATGGGCACGACCTTCCGGATCACCCTTAACGCAGCCTCCTACAACAGCCCGTGACGCCTGCAAGCGGACGCGCTTTCCGCGATGACTCCGCCGTTCTTACAGGCGGCGACTGAACCGGCCTTTTCCACTCAGGACGCCCAATAAATCTGAATACGGAACTTTGTACTTCGTCCTTAATACCCTACTTTTGCGGACGAATTTTCAGACCTTATCAATAAATACGTAGCAATGGCAAATATCGGAAAGATCACCCAGGTTATCGGCCCTGTCGTGGACGTCGCGTTTGATGGCGAAGGAGCAAAACTGCCGAACATCCTGGATTCGTTGGTGGTAACCAAAGCAGACGGCACCAAAGTCGTTTTGGAGACCCAGCAGCACCTTGGCGAAGATCGTGTGAGAACAATTTCTATGGAGGGAACGGAAGGTCTGGTACGGGGAATGCCTGTCACTGACACCGGATCGCCGATTGCCATGCCGGTCGGAGAAGATATTAAAGGACGCCTTTTCAACGTAATCGGTGAAGCGATCGACGGCATTCCGCAGCCAAAAGGTGACAGAACCCTGCCGATTCACCGCCACGCACCCGCTTTTGAAGATCTTTCTACTTCCACGGAAGTGTTGTATACCGGTATCAAAGTCATCGACCTCATCGAACCTTATTCCAAGGGAGGTAAGATCGGCCTCTTCGGCGGCGCCGGTGTGGGCAAGACCGTATTGATTCAGGAGTTGATCAACAACATCGCGAAAGCATACTCAGGTCTTTCGGTGTTTGCAGGTGTAGGTGAAAGAACCCGTGAAGGAAATGACCTTTTGCGTGAGATGATTGAGGCCGGCATTGTCAATTATGGCGAACATTTCGTTGAGTCGCTGCACGCCGGCGGATGGGACCTTTCGAAAGTGAATGAGGCAGACCTCAAAGAATCGAAAGCAACCTTTGTTTTCGGACAAATGAATGAGCCTCCCGGAGCGCGTGCACGGGTAGCCCTTTCCGGACTTACTGTAGCGGAGTATTTCCGTGATGGTGACGGCCAGGGAAAAGGCCGCGACATCCTCTTCTTTATCGACAACATTTTCCGTTTTACACAGGCGGGATCCGAAGTTTCGGCCCTGCTGGGCCGGATGCCCTCGGCGGTGGGTTACCAACCGACGCTGGCTACCGAGATGGGGGCGATGCAAGAACGGATTACCTCCACCAAGAATGGCTCGATCACTTCGGTACAGGCTGTTTATGTACCGGCGGACGACCTTACCGACCCTGCCCCGGCGACGACTTTTGCGCACCTTGATGCGACAACTGTATTGAGCCGTAAGATTTCCGAGCTCGGTATCTACCCCGCAGTAGACCCGCTCGACTCTACTTCACGTATTCTGCGCCCTGAAATCGTCGGCGATGAGCACTACGACTGTGCAACACGTGTGAAAAACATCCTTCAACGCTACAAAGAATTGCAGGACATTATCGCCATTCTCGGTATGGACGAACTTTCCGATGAAGACAAGCTAATCGTTCACCGCGCGCGCCGGGTACAGCGCTTCCTTTCCCAACCCTTCCACGTGGCGGAAGCCTTCACCGGTTTGAAAGGTGTGCTGGTTGATATCAAAGACACCATCAAAGACTTTAACGCCATCATGGACGGAGAATATGACCACCTTCCTGAAATGGCCTTCAACCTCGTTGGAAATATCCAGCAGGCAATCGCCAAAGGCGAAAAAATGATGGCCGAAGCCAAAGGCAGCTAGGTCGATAAACGTTGAACTTATGTATTTGGAAATACTGACACCTGATAAGAAGGTTTTTGAAGGTCATGTTGTGATTGCCACTTTTCCCGGCGCCGATGGATCTTTTCAGGTAATGGATAATCATGCGCCCCTGATCAGTCTTCTCAGCGAAGGGCTGGTGGAATACCGGTCAGGCAGCGACTCGGCCAACACGCTCCGGATCACCGGAGGCGTGGTCGAAGTTCTGAAAAACAAAGTGGTCCTGCTGGCAGACGCCGTCGTGAACGACTGAAAGACTTCGTAATACGATAGACATAAAAAAACCCGTTGTGACGGGTTTTTTTTATGTCCTGCGGGGGACTTATTGCTCCGCTATCCATTTGATCAGGAAGACGATCGCAATCACCACGGATACCACGCCCAAAATCCAGAAAACTGAATTCACGCCACCGAACGCGCTCAACACAAGACCGACCACGCCGAATATCAGCGCCATCTTCAGGTCCTGATCCATTGCCTTCTGCTCCATGATCGATTTTATGTCCTCACCCTTCTTCTTTGCCTTGATGATCTCCTTCACTTCGCGTTTTAACTCCTTTCTGAATTCCTTTTTCTCAGACTTTGTCAGCGACGAATATTTTTCGCTGAGGAGTTCCCTTTTCTCGGCAACGGAGGCATCGTTTGTCACTACCGGCGCCTTTTCAACAGGTATTATCCGGCTGGCCATACTTGCCGTCATTGCTTCCGGGTCCAGCTGAAGCGGGCTCATATCGGGGGTGCGCAACTGAATCGGGGCGAGTTGTGCGTCCGTTTGAGCAACCGCGGGCTTCCCACTATTGTAATCATAATGGTCGAAGTAATAGCTGTATTTTGGGGAAGAGCACGCAGCCAACAGGCCGACGCCGACGAGTAACAATAGAAATTTTTTCATATGGGTAAAGTTATTTTCGTTTTCTCTGCCGTAAAAAAAATCGTTCCATAAACCGTTTCTCAAAATCCCAGAAGAACTTGAATTGTCCGAAGACAAAACCGTACACGAGTAAAACTACATTGTAGAGTGGTAAAATAAAAATGTAATACAGCACAGTAGCCAGGGTGGTATTACCCTGTTCTCCGGCGAGCCAGGTCAAAAGCGGTTTCTTGATAAAAAGGATGGTGAAGCCCGTGCAGGCAAAGACGAGTAAGACCACAAGTACCTGCCAGGCGCTTTCAAGTTTCCAGCGCGTTTTAAGTTTTTCTATCCAGTTCATGCTATTTTATCAATGTCGAAAACGTCCGCCACACCTTGTTGGCGGGAAGTGGCGCTTCTGCCACCACGGGTTCTTTTTTAACGGGGTGGATGAATTCGAGCTTCCGCGCATGCAGGGCGATGCTTGCATCTTCCAGGGGCGCGGGTGATCCATATCTGAGGTCTCCTTTAATTGGACATCCAATTGCCGCGAGCTGTGCCCGTATTTGATGAGGCCGTCCCGTAACCGGCGTCACCTCTAGTAGCCACTGTTTTGCCGCGTGCAAAAGGACCTGATAGCCGAGTTCTGACCGCAAAGCCCCCGGCGTATCGCGGACAAATACGGTAGTCTTGTTCTTTCTGGCGTCTTTCGACAACCAATGAACCAGGTGGCCGGTTTCTGCGGGAGGCTTGGTTTCGGCTATGGCCCAATAGGTCTTTTTCGTCTTCTTGTCGCGAAAAAGCGCGTTCATCCTTTCGAGGGCCTTGGACGTACGCGCAAAAACAACAACACCGCTTACCGGGCGGTCAATGCGATGCACCACGCCAAGAAAAACAGCCCCGGGTTTTTCGTATTTTGCCCCTATGTAATCCTTGCACATCGCAACAAGCGGTACATCCCCCGTGCTATCACCCTGGACCAGAATGCCGGCAGCTTTGTTCACTATTAAAAGGTGGTTATCTTCATAGATTACCTCAAAAGGCACTTTCATCCTGCAAATTAACGAATAATGTGCAGGGACAATTTGCATAAAAAGCACGCATAACCAACCGTAAATCTTCTGAAAGACTTATTTTTGTTTTCTACCTGAACCATATGCAAGTGAAATCAGTTTCCCCCTCTATCCTCATCGTCATTTTGTTGTTTGGCGGGTGCAATTCAAAGGAGGTAACCCGGCTCCAGATCGAAAACGATTCCCTTAGAAATGAGCTTAACGCTCGTTACCACGTGCTGACAAATCTGACGGACGTGAGGGCGCTACTCGACTCGATCGATGCCAACCGCAACTCGCTACGCACTGACCTGAGCAAAGGCACGAGCTACGAAGAATTTGCGGCACGCCTCAGAGACATCAATGAATTTGTTAAGTTGTCGGAAGACAAGATTAATGTGATACAATCGTCGCTCAAGACTTCGCAGAACGAAGCCGCGGCCTATCTGATGCTGGTCGATGCGCTGAAGAACGAAGTTCAGATCCACGTAGAGGAGATCACCCGGCTCAGTGAGGAAGTGACGAAATACGAGGAGCAAAATCTCGGGCTGAAGGAGGCCATCGTGTTAAAGGAGGATGAGGTGAAGCAAATCAACATTAAGATCACCGAAAAGCAACAGGAGCTGTTGCTGCTCGAGTCGCGTATCGAAGCGATGGCCAAAGACTTTAAAGTCACCGAGGCTGACGCTTACTATGCGCGTGCACGAGCGGTAGAGGAAGCCGCGAACCGCACCCGTCTGGCACCGCAGAAGAAACGCGATACCTACAAGGAGGCGCTTGAGCTGTACAAGCGCTCGCTTTCACTAGGGAAAGAAGAAGCACGGAGGGACATCGCCGACCTGGAGGAGAAGATTCAGTGAGGGGGTGAGTGGTGAATGGTGAGTACGGGCGCAGGGCGATAGCGGTCGCGGTATTGTTCTGCGGTTCTGCGTACGCTTCGTGAGACGTGAATCGTGAGACGTGAGTCGTAAGTCGTGAATGGTGAGTGGTGGTGAGCTTGCCTGCCGGAGCTTTAGCGTAGGTAGATCGTGAGTGGGGCGTGCATTTGTAGCCAAATCTTTCGAGTCAGTGAAGATATGCGACAATTACGCGGGTGCCCTCCTTTTTGCAAGGAGGGCCAATTTTGCCATAGCAAAATTGGGGTGGTTGGACCCTCACTCACGACAACTGAACGATAGGTCATCCGCCAGCCCGCACCACTCACCACTCACCACTCACCACTCACCACTCACCACTCACCACTCACCAC
>CAYMWA010000174.1:0-7450 GCA_964393795.1 uncultured Roseivirgaceae bacterium | reverse complement strand
AAAAAGACTCAGCGTCTTGGCGTCTTCGCGGTGAAAATAGCGAGACAAGATGCCGTCAGCCGATGGCTTCTCGCAGGAAATCGTTTAGCGGTTTGATGGCCTTGCATGCGGAGCCCACCTGTGCGATGAACTTCTTGTCCGTCACCTCCTTGTCACTCAATGGCATGGATACTATGAAGCTCTTCAGTTTGAGCCATTCAATATCCGGATGATCTTTCGGATATCCTTTGGGTGCAGTCTTGAGTTTATCAAAATCTTCAAAGTCGCCAAAAAGGGTGCGAAACCTTTTTGCTTTCATGACTTTCTTCAGCAGCTCGCCGTTGTAGTCGATTTCCTGTCGTACCTTAGCGAGGTTGTCGGTGTCGGGCATATACATTCCGCCGGCGACAAAGCTTTTGTTTCCAGGTTCGAGATGCAGATAATATCCCGGTTCCTGAACAAGTCTTCCGTTGGGTGAAAATCCCGCGCCCATATTGGTTTTGTAGGGGCGTTTGTCTTTACTGAAGCGCACGTCCCGGTAGATGCGAAAGGGCAGTTTCTTTGGATTCAGTCCTGCGTATCCCGGCTCGAATTTCATCAGGCTGTCAAGCACTTTTCCGACAACTTCCTCAAAGTTCGCTTTCGCCTGCAGATAGCGTCCTTTATTTTTCTCGAACCACTCACGGTCATTGTGGCGTGCAAGATCTTTCAAAAACCGTAGGATATAGGCTGTGTCCATGTTGCTGTCGTTGTGCGGCAAATGTAAAAAATTAAAGCAGCAAGTGACAAGTGCCACAGAAAAGCAACGCCATTACAGGTACTCGACGATCGTTTCGAGTCCGATGCCGCGCGACGCCTTCACCAATATCGTTGCATCGTTGATGGGATACTGTTTCAGTTCAAGGATAAGTTCTTCCTTTCTGACAAAGTACTTCGCATAGGGAATTTCATGCAACGCGGATTTGAACAGGGCACCGCACAGATAAACTTCTTTAAAGCCTTTCTCCCTTATCAATTTCCCGATGGCGCGGTGTTCCTCCTCCGCCTGATCCTCCAGTTCAAACATGTCACCCAGGATCAGCACTTTCTTGCGCTCCTTCATCGCAGCCATGTTGTTGATGGCCGCCTCCATCGAACTTGGGTTGGCATTGTATGCGTCGAGGATTACCGTATTCGTACCTCGCTGCACCACCTGCGAGCGCATATTCGTCGACGTATACTCCATCAGTGCCTGATGGGCGAGGGTTGGATCCACTCCGAAAAACTTGCCAACACACAAGGCAGCAGCGATGTTGTCAAAATTATAGGCCCCGATCAATTGTGTCTGCACTTCCTGACCGTTTTCCGTGCGAATCTTCAGATGCGGATCTGCACCGATGAGTTCGGCGTGATAGAAATCACCCTGAGCCGGGTACCGTACCTGCTCCTTGATCGGACGTGCGAGACTGGTGAGCAGCGGATCCAGCGAATTAACAAAGACTACGCCACCCGTTGCCTGTAGATGCTGGTACAACTCGAACTTCGCTTTCACGATGTTCTCATATCCACCAAAGGTACCGATGTGTGCTTTTCCAATGTTAGTGATCAAGCCGTGGGTCGGTTTCGCGATTTTGCACAGCAATGAAATTTCGTGCAGGTGGTTGGCACCCATTTCCACGATAGCGAGTGTGACCGACGGGTCGATGGAGAGGATGGTGAGCGGCACTCCTATGTGGTTGTTGAGGTTGCCGATCGTCGCCAGTGTCTTGAATTTCTTCCGCAGTACGGCATGCATCAATTCCTTCGTTGTTGTTTTACCGTTGGAGCCGGTCAGGCCGATCACGGGAATGTCCAGCCGGCTTCGATGGAGCGTAGCCAGCTGCTGCAGCGTACCCAGTACGTTGTCGACCAGGATATAGCGTTCATCGCGCTTGTATTTTTCATCGTCTATCACCGCGATGCGCGCGCCCTTCTCAATCGCCTCGTCGGCAAAGCGGTTGGCATCATATTTATCGCCCTTCAGCGCGAAGAACACGCAGCCCGGTGTAATCTTCCGGGTATCGGTCGAAACCATCCTGTGCTCAGAATACCATGCATATAAATTTTCGATCTCGCTGCTCATCGCCTTGATTAACTTCGTAATTTCACGCGCAAACCATTTTTTGAAGGCAAGATAACAGGTGTGGAGGGGTATGCGCTAAGTAACAGAAATTATTTTGATGACGCGGGTTGTATGCTTTTGTGCGCTGTTCCTTCCCCTGACACTCCAGGCGCAATTCACTTATACTTTGGATGACCGCATTTCGGTGGAAGATGCCGATGGTCATCCGCTTACCCTGCCCTGGGCAGGCGGCCTCAACGCGGCGCAGTTCAACACGATGGATCTCGACCATGACGGGAATGAAGACCTGGTCGTTTTTGACCGGATGGCAGGCAAAGTCATGACGTTCCTTAACGCCGGCGATCGCTATGTAGCGGCGCCCACCTATGAAGACTTTTTCCCGAATGCCATTTCCGGGTGGTTGCTGCTGCGTGATTACAATTGCGACGGGAAGAAAGATATTTTTACCGGACACACATTGGGCATCAAAGTTTTCAGGAATGTCACGCCTTCCGGTGACAAGCCAGCGTGGGAACAGCATCATTTCAGTACCGGTTTCCCCGATCCTGAATCCAATGTGTTGATGACTGAAGGCGCTACCACACATGTTAACTTGCAGTTGCAACCCGACGACCTGCCCAGCATCAGTGACGTTGACGGCGACGGCGACCTGGACATCCTCAACATCCAGTACCACGGCCATACCATCGAATTCCATCAGAACTTAAGCATCGAAAAGGGTCTTCCCTGCGACTCCCTTGACTTCAAAAGGGTCACCCGCGCATGGGGAGACGTCCGGGAATGCGCCTGTGGTGTCATGGCTTTCAACGGTGAGGCGTGTCCACCGAACAGCGGCGGAAGAACCGAACATGCGGGAGGCAAGAGCCTCCTGGCACTTGATATCAACGGTGACCAGCAGCAGGACCTCTTGTTTTCGGAAGCGGAATGCACCCGGCTCTATTTGCTGACGAATGAAGGCACAACAAGTGAGCCCGTGTTCAACCGCGCGTCAATTTTTCCGCAGACGAATCCGGTTAACATGGTGCTCTTTCCAACACCGTATTATGAAGATGTCGATTTCGACGGCAGAAAAGATCTTATTGTGACCCCCAACATTTTCACCAAGGAGTACCTCAACTCGGACCTTCAGAATTCCACGTGGCTTTACAAGAATACCGGGACAACAGCCGCTCCGGCTTTTACGCTCGTGCAACGGAACTTCCTCCAGGGAGACATGATCGATGTCGGCGACAATGCCGTTCCCGCGTTTGCTGACTTCGAAGGCGATGGCGATTTTGACCTGTTTATCAGCGCAAGTTCATCAGCCGACTTTACTTCCCGGATTTACCTTTATGAGAACATCGGATCGACGACAGCGCCTGTCTTTAGGGAGCGCACCAGTGACTACCTCAACTTTTCCCTGGGCCGCTACTACAATCTGAAAATGCAGTTCGTCGATATGGACGGCGACCAGACAGTGGACCTCGTGTTTACCGCGACCAGTTTCGATGATCAGTCTACCGACCTGTACTACATCGCGAACCGCAGTCGAAATGCGCTCGACTTGAACGTGGCCAGCTTGCGCCGGCTTAATTTTCCGATGACATTTGCAGAGAATCTGTATGTCGCGGACATCGATGGCGACGGGCTCCCTGACGTTCTGGCGGGACGCAGTGAGGGCAACCTCGAATACTGGAAGAACAATGGCGTCCCGGGTGCGCCAGCCTTTTCTTTGGAGAACGAAACGTTTCTCGGCTTCAGCACCACCCCGCTGCGGCAAAATATCACCGCTGCCATTGCCGACCTCGATGGCGACGGCCATGCGGACCTGCTCGTCGGGGATGAAACGGGCCGACCGGGCGTGATCAGCAACTTCCGCGAAGCAGGGGCGGATGTGAACCAACTCGACCGCAACCTGGTATACAATACTTCCCTTGAGACCTACGGCGAAAAAAATCTGGGCGGCAGAATCTGGCCCGTTGTGGTGAATCTTTTCAATACCAACAAGCCCGCCGTCGTATTTGGCAACGTGTTGGGGGGCGTTCACATCCTGCGACATGACGAGGGCAGTTCGCTGCCCGAGACGCCTGAGGTTAACATCTATCCGAATCCGGTGTCGAAAGCAGACATACTCCACATACAGGCAGATCGCTATGGCACCCTGGAAATCTTTTCCATCCTCGGCCAGCGGCTGGGCGAGCCCATTTTGTTAAAAGCCAACGAGATCTATCAGTTCAGGGCGTCATCGCTGACAGCGGGCGTTTACCTTCTTAAATATTCAGCCGGGCGCCGGTCGGGGGTCTTCCGGCTGATTGTACAATAATACCGGCCCGAATTTTTATGTTTCCTTTGTTCAAATTCTAATGTCCACACGTTGAGTTCAACGACTGCCTTTATTTTCGACATGGATGGCGTCATCGTCGACAGCAATCCGGCTCATAAAATCGCCCTTCAGAAATTTGTCAAGAAGTACGGCCAAAGCCTTTCAGAGGAAGAATTGGTCAATCACATCTACGGCCGCCGCAATCAGGACTGGCTGACGCACATTTTCGGCCAACTGTCATCGGAAGAAATAGCGGCCTACGGCGCTGAAAAAGAAGCGCTGTTCCGGCAACTATATGAAGCCGATATTCAGCCACTGGACGGCCTGGTGGAATTTCTGGAGAAGGTCGCCCGCGGAAATTGGCCCCGGGCGATTGCCACTTCCGCACCACGCGCCAATGTCGATTTCACATTGGAAAAAACGGGCACCGGACAGTTCTTCGACACCATCCTCGATGATTCGTTCGTGACCAAGGGAAAGCCCGATCCCCAGATCTATTTGAAAACGGCCGAGGCGTTGAGCCTCCCGCCGGTCAATTGCGTGGTATTTGAAGATTCGCTTGCCGGGGTCGACGCTGCCAGAAATGCCGGTTGCAAAGTCGTCGGGGTGACCACCACTCACAGCCGCGAAGAACTGGAGAACACCGATCTGGTTATCGAGAATTTCGTTGGATTGGATCCTAAAATGCTAATTTCGAAGCTGTTTCAGGGATAAAGAACATCACTGAATTTTAAAACACGTTTTGGTTTATAATCCAATTTACCGATATTTGCAGTCCCTTTTCAGAAAGGGCTGTAAATCTAAAGAGCTGAACTATGGCACGAGTTTGTCAAATAACCGGAAAGAGACCTCAGGTGGGCAACAGCGTTTCGCACGCGAATAACAAAACCAAGCGCAGATTTTACCCGAATCTTCAGAAAAAGCGCTTTTTTATTCCTGAGGAAGACAAGTGGATAACGCTCAAGTTGTCTGCAAAAGCAATTAAAACCATTAACAAGCACGGTATTTCCGCCGTATTGAAGGAAGCGCGGGCGAACGGAAATCTCGTACTGTAACAAAATACGCAAAGAACATGGCAAAGAAAGGCAACAGGGTTCAGGTAATTCTAGAGTGCACCGAGCATAAAACTACGGGTCAGCCCGGGATGAGCCGGTACATCACGACCAAGAACCGCAAAAACACCACTGAAAGGCTGGAACTGAAGAAGTACAACCCGGTGTTGAAAAAATATACGATCCACAAAGAAATTAAATAACCATGGCAAAGAAAGTTGTCGCAAGCCTCAAGAAAGTAGACGGTAAGGCCTTTGCAAAAGTGATCAAGGCCGTGCGCTCTGAAAAAACCGGCGCGTACACCTTCCGTGAAGAGATGATCCCCGTCGACCTGGTCAAGGAGACCCTGGCAAAAAAATAGGGGAGGCCGTCACGGTCGCCCCCCGAATCTATCCATCACCGGATAACCAGGAAGGCGGCAGCCGGAAAGAACAGCGAAAATGCAGAAATTGGCAGCCGAAACGGTTGCCTTATCAGAAGTCCTCCTTTGGGGACTTTTTGTATTTCTGATTACTTTGGCTTAAAGTTTTTCTGCCAGAGTGCACGTCACATCAACCTCAGCTATGTTCGGATTATTCTCAAAGGAAAAAAAGGAGTCACTAGACAAAGGTCTCGAAAAGACCAAAGACAATTTTTTTTCAAAACTTGGCAAAGCGATCGTCGGAAAAAGCACAGTAGATGACGACGTGCTCGACAGTCTGGAAGAGATACTCGTTACGTCGGATGTGGGCGTCGATACGACGCTCAAAATAATCGAACGCATTCAAAACCGGGTTGCCCGCGACAAATACATGAACACCGCTGACCTGAACCGCATACTCAGGGAAGAGGTCATTGCCCTGCTGTCACCCGACGCCACCGCCACACAGGCTGACTTCGACATACCAGCCGACAAGAAGCCTTACGTGATCATGGTGGTCGGCGTGAACGGTGTGGGAAAGACCACCACTATTGGTAAGCTTTCCGCGCAATTTAAGAACAAGGGAAAACAGGTAGTTCTTGGGGCCGCTGACACCTTCCGCGCCGCCGCCGTTGACCAGCTAAAGCTGTGGGGCGAGCGTGTAGGCGTTCCGGTAGTGGCAAAGGGAATGAACACCGACCCGTCTGCAGTAGCGTATGACGCGCTGCAAACAGGGGTGGACCAGAATGCGGATGTCGTCATCATCGATACGGCGGGACGTTTGCACACGAAGGTCAACCTCATGAACGAGCTCTCAAAGATCAAGCGCGTTATGCAGAAAGTCATCGCCGATGCACCACACGAAGTGCTGCTCGTTCTCGACGGCAGCACCGGTCAGAACGCCGCTGTTCAGGCCCGCGAATTCACAAAGGCCACCGATGTCACGGCCCTTGCCATCACCAAGCTTGACGGAACGGCTAAGGGAGGCGTCGTCATCGGCATCTCAGACGAATTCAAAATCCCCGTCAAATACATTGGCGTCGGTGAGAAAGTGCAGGACCTCCAGGTCTTTGACGCCACGGAATTTGTCGATTCGCTCTTCCGAAAGGATTAGCCTCCTACAAAGTTCGCAAGCGCTTTTGCGCAGTTTGTCATACTAATATTTCTTTGTCTTACTTAAAAACCCTCTCTATGAAAGAAAACGATATATCAGACATCGTAATCGGTCACGCTATTGAGGTGCACCGCACTCTTGGTCCTGGATTACTGGAATCTGCGTACAGGGAATGTCTCTTCTATGAATTGGCTGATGACGGGCTCGATGTAAAGAAAGAGGTGACCATGCCTGTCGTGTATAAAGAACTAAAGCTGGATCATGGTTATCGAATTGATCTCCTGGTGGAGAATCAGGTGGTGATCGAAATAAAGTCTGTTCAGGGCTTTTCCGATGTTCACGCCGCGCAACTCTTGACTTACCTGCGTCTTGGGAATTTCAAATTAGGTCTGTTGATCAATTTTCATACTTCCATGCTGAAAAACGGCATTAGACGAATTATCAACTAGCGGCAGAAATCCAGAAATCCAGTAACACAGAGGACACTGAGGGCACAGAGGAC
>CAYMWA010000173.1:0-7471 GCA_964393795.1 uncultured Roseivirgaceae bacterium | reverse complement strand
ACTCACGATTCACGATTCACGATTCACGGCTGACGAAAAAAGTAAAGCGATGTTAAAAGTAACCATAGATGGAATAGAAACCGAGGTAGCCGAAGGGACCACCATCCTGCAGGCCGCCCGGCAGATTGGCGGAGAGATCGTTCCACCTGCCATGTGTTATTACACCTCTCTCAAGAACAGCGGAGGAAAATGCCGCGCGTGTCTGGTAAAAGTCGCCGCCGGCTCTGAACGGGATCCACGCCCCATGCCCAAATTGGTGCCCTCGTGCATCACCACGGTGCAGCATGGAATGGTCGTTGAAAACATCACCAATCCCGCGGTACTCGAAGCGCGAAAAGGTGTAGTCGAATTTCTGTTGATCAACCACCCGCTCGATTGCCCGATTTGCGATCAGGCCGGTGAATGCGATCTCCAGAACTTTTCGTATGCGCACGGGATGGCGAATACGCGCTATGAGGAAGAGCGTCGCACGTTTGAACCGCATGAGATTGGCGACAAGATCAAGTTGCACATGACTCGATGCATCCTGTGCTACCGTTGCGTTTATGTAGCCGACCAGATCACCGACAACCGCGTGCATGGCGTACTCAACCGCGGCGATCGCGCCGAGATCAGCACTTATATCGAAAAGGCAATAGACAACGACTTCTCCGGCAACATGATCGACGTTTGTCCGGTGGGCGCATTAACGGATAAAACCTTCCGCTTCAAAAGCCGGGTGTGGTTTACCAAGCCGCTCGATGCACATCGCGACTGCCAGAAGTGCTGTGGTAAAGTCGTGCTCTGGACCAAAGGTGACGAGGTGCTTCGGGTAACCGGTCGGAAAGACGAGTACGGCGAAGTAAAAGAGTTCATTTGCAATGAATGTCGCTTTGAACACAAGAACATGAATGACTGGGTCGTAGAAGGGCCCAGGAAAATTGCGCACAGCTCGGTCATTTCGCAAAATCATTACACACGCATTGACCTGCCAAAACTCAAAGCCGACATAGAACGCCAACTGAAGTTCCAGCGCGGAAGAACATTAAACGAGTCCAATAGCCTATCTTCATGACAGAATACCTGACCTACAAGCTTATTCTTGTTGCAGCCGTTTTTGGGATTACCCTGCTCATCGCGATGTATTCCACGTATTTTGAAAGGAAGGTAGCCGCCTTTATTCAAGATCGCGTGGGCCCGGACCGGGCAGGGCCGTTCGGCATCCTGCAACCTTTGGCAGATGGCATCAAGTTCTTCATGAAGGAGGAGATCATCCCCAACGTTTCCAATAAATTTCTCTTTATCGCCGGCCCTTGCATCGCTATGCTCACCGCACTCATGGCGGGCGTTGTGATTCCCTGGGGTGGGTCGCTCAACATCAACGGTGTACAATACAGTTTGCAGATTGCCGACCTCAACATCGGCATTCTATATGTCTTCGCCGTCGTTTCCATCGGCGTGTATGGCATTATGATCGGCGGATGGGCATCGAACAACAAGTTTTCACTACTCGGAGCCATTCGCGCCTCCGCGCAGATGATCAGCTATGAGCTCGCCATGGGCCTTTCTATCATCGCACTGATCATGGTGACGGGCACCTTGAGTATGAATGAAATTACCGTGATGCAGGGCGGCGGTGTCGGCAGCGAATGGAAAATGTGGAACATCGTCTATCAACCGGTAGGCTTCCTCATCTTTCTCATTTGCGCTTTCGCGGAATGCAACCGAATGCCGTTCGATTTGCCCGAGACTGAAACGGAGCTTGTCGGTGGATACCATACCGAATACAGCAGTATGAAGCTGGGCTTCTATCTTTTCGCCGAGTATATCAATATGTTCATTTCATCGGCTGTGATGGCGACTTTGTACTTTGGCGGATATAATTTCCCATTCATGAACGATCTGGGCCTGAGCCAAAATGCCATCACCATCATAGGCACGATCGGTTTGTTCATGAAGATATTTGTCTTCATTTTCTTCTTCATGTGGATCCGGTGGACATTGCCGCGATTCCGCTATGATCAGTTAATGAACCTTGGCTGGAAGGGACTCATCCCGCTGGCGATTTTGAATTTGCTCATTACCGCAGTGGTAATGATTGTACTGGATTAGAACAGAAAGGAGCGCACTATGGAATCTCTGAGTGGAAGATCGAAGGTTGTGGTGAAAAAGGAAATGACCTTTGCGGAAAGGATATATTTGCCCGCCATCATCGGCGGCGCGCTGATTACGCTCAAGCACCTCTTCAAAAGAAAAGCAACGGTGAAATATCCGGAAACCGAGCGGACATTTAGCGACGTTTGGCGCGGACAACACGTGCTGAAACGCGATGAAAACGGTGCGGAGCGGTGTACCGCCTGCGGCCTGTGCGCCGTCGCATGTCCTGCGGAAGCGATCACCATGGAAGCCGCTGAAAGGAAAAAAGGCGAAGAGGGCCTGTACCGTGAGGAGAAGTATGCAGCAAAGTACGAAATCAATATGCTTCGCTGCATTTTCTGTGGACTGTGCGAAGAAGCCTGTCCTAAAGAAGCGATATTCCTTACTGACCGGCTGGTACCCACGGAGTTCGAACGGCAGGATTTCATCTACGGAAAAGACAAGCTCGTGGAACCGGTTGATCAGCGCATCGACGTCACCAAGCGCCAGACGCCCGCAGTTCTTGAGTTCAAGAAGAACAAGCGATTTGCGCATAATAAGTAGCCAAATTTTTGGTTTCCGGAGCGAAAAGGCTCGGGAAGTTTTTTAAAATAATATAGGTTTGTGGTTGATTTTTGGTGATTGGGTTTTGGTCGTTGGTTAGCACCAGCATGGTGCCCAGCCGATAGCCAACAACAACCAATTGCCAACAGCCAACAGCCAAAACCCATAACCGGTGAGTATATACGTATTCTATTTTCTGTCTTTCCTCGCTGTGCTGAGTGCGCTGATGGTGGTGTTTTCAAAAAATCCGGTACACAGCGTATTGTACCTCATCGTAACATTCTTCAGCGTCGGAGGTCATTACCTGCTGTTGAGTGCTGAATTCCTTTTTGCTGTGCACGTAATCGTCTATGCGGGCGCCATCATGGTGCTGTTCCTTTACGTGATCATGCTCCTCAACCTAAACAGAGAGAGCGAACCGCAAAAGAAATCCCTCTACAAGTTTGCCGCCGTCATATCAGGAGGTTTGCTCATGCTCGTCATCGTGGGCGCGCTGAAAGGGGTAGAGTCGTCGCAGATCCAGTTCGGCGCACATCCCGAGATCGGCATTGTCAAGAACCTGGGCAGGATGTTGTTCAACGAATTCCTTCTTCCTTTCGAAGTGGTGTCCGTTCTTTTGCTCGCGGCGATGGTCGGCGCTGTGATGTTGGGCAAGTCGCCGCATCGCGCCGGTAAATCAACCGGGAACCCAAACGGGTTGCCGCGCGGCCGCCACAACGTGGAGACCAAAAATGTAAAACAGCTCACTAATGAATGATCCGATAAGCCAGGCGATACAGGGCGTACCACTGAACTATTATATTTGGCTGAGTACAGCACTTTTCGTCATCGGCGTGCTGGGTGTGCTCTATCGCCGGAACGCCATTGTCATTTTCATGTGTATTGAATTAATGCTGAACGCGGTCAACCTGCTGATGGTCGCCTTCTCCGCGCACCACGGCGATGCCGGCGGCCAGGTGTTCGTCTTCTTTATCATGGCGGTTGCCGCAGCCGAAGTCGCCGTGGGATTGGCAATCCTTATCAACATATACCACAATACAAACACCACGGATATCAACGTCTTGAATAAACTTAAATGGTAATGGATCTATTGGTTGGCTTTATTCCCCTCGCTCCCCTTGTCGGCTTTTTGATCATTGCCTTACTGAACAAGCAACTGCGCCACTGGCTGACTGCTTTCATCGCCTGTGCGGCAGTGCTGTTTTCCTTTCTGCTTTCGGTGATATTGTTTTTTGCCATGGGCGATGAGAATCCCAGCTTCACATTCACCGCTTTTAACTGGATTGCGGCGGGAAACTTTTCTGTATCGTTTTCCATGCTGGTCGATCCGCTGAGCATCCTGATGATGCTGATCATTACCGGTGTCGGTTTCCTGATCCACGTGTACTCCGCAGGTTACATGCACGGCGATGACGGCTTCAATCGCTTCTTTGCTTACCTGAACCTCTTTGTCTTCTTCATGCTGCTACTGGTAATGGGGTCGAATTACCTGTTGATGTTTGTGGGATGGGAAGGTGTGGGCCTCTGTTCCTACCTGCTCATCGGCTTCTGGTTCAAGAACACGGAATACAACAACGCTGCCAGAAAAGCATTTGTTATGAACCGCATCGGCGACGTAGGGTTGATCCTGGGTGTCATCCTGATCTTCCTCACATTCGGTTCTCTTTCTTATCCTGAAGTCTTTTCGAAAGCAGCGACGTTTACGATGGGATCTGGCGTGATCACCTGGATAACGGTACTGCTTTTTATCGGCGCCATTGGCAAGAGTGCACAGATTCCACTTTACACATGGCTGCCCGATGCGATGGCGGGACCTACCCCCGTATCGGCACTCATCCATGCGGCCACCATGGTGACGGCGGGTATTTACATGATCGCGCGAAACAACATCCTGTATTCGCTGGCGCCCTTCACCTCCGACCTTGTTATGGTTATCGGTGTGGCGACTGCGCTGTTCGCCGCTACGATCGCTATTGCACAAAATGACATCAAGAAGGTGCTGGCCTACTCCACCGTTAGTCAGCTCGGGCTGATGTTCCTCGCACTGGGCGTGGGCGCCTACACGAGTGGCTTGTTCCATATGACGACACATGCCTTCTTCAAGGCACTGCTCTTCCTCGGCGCGGGTAGCGTTATCCACGGCATGAGCGGCGATCAGGACATCCGAAATATGGGCGGACTGCGGAAATATATGCCGACAACCTATGTGACGTTCCTCATCGCCACCCTGGCTATTTCCGGACTTCCTCCCTTCGCCGGATTCTTCTCAAAGGATGAGATCCTGGCACACGCTTTCGCAGGAAACAAAATCGCCTGGGCTGTAGGGTTCATCGCCTCACTACTGACCGCATTCTATATGTTCCGTTTGCTCTTCCTGACTTTCTCGGGGACAAGCCGCGCAAGTAAGGAAGTAACGGAGCACATCCACGAATCACCCGCCACGATGACGTATCCGCTGATCGCGCTGGCGGTGCTTTCAGTTGTAGGCGGTTTCATCGGCATTCCGGCCGTCTTCGGAGGCAGTCACGCCTTGGGCAATTTCCTTGCACCGGTCTTTGAACAGTCGCAAGCCCTCCGGACACCACACCATGTGCCTCACTCAACAGAACTTGTGTTGATGGGTGTCGTGATCGCGCTCACCCTTGTCGTCATTTACTTTGCATACACACTGTATGTCTCCAGGAAAAAAGTCCCGGCACCGGAAGGCACATCATTAGGCGGTTTCCACAAGCTGATTTACAACAAGTACTATGTAGATGAGATATATGAGCAGGTCGTGTCCAGGCCCATGTTCTTTTTGGCAAAAGCGATTGACGCTGTCGTCGAAAGACTCATGATCGACCGGATGGTCAACAATGCGGGCAGGGCCGTCACATGGAGTGGGAAAACGCTGCGTCTCCTGCAAACAGGAAATACCGGTTTCTATGTTTTTGCGATGGTGATCAGCATTGTCCTTTTACTGCTCGTCACCTCATTTACCTGACATAAACGTTGATTATTGCTACTGAACTACAAATGATATTAACGCTCCTTTTGATATTCTGGCCCCTTCTGGCGGCGATCATCGTTCTTGCGGTCAAACAGCACGAGGCAAAGAAATGGGCGCTGACGGCCGCGATCATTGAACTCGCCATCTCGCTGGTGATCTTTATCCTGTTCGACCCTTCAGGTGGTTCGCAGTTTGTCATTGACCAGGTGTGGATCAAATCACTGGGCATCAATTTCCATGTGGCAGTCGATGGCATCAGCCTGCTGCTGGTATTGCTCACTACCGTACTTACACCGCTGATCGTATTGTCGTCGTTCAAACATCAATATGAAAAAGCCCGGTCGTTTTACGGGTTGATCCTTTTTATGGAAATGGCGTTGATCGGTGTCTTTTGTGCCCTTGACGGATTCCTGTTTTACCTGTTCTGGGAAATTGCACTTGTTCCCATCTACTTTATCTGTCTCCGCTGGGGAGGTGTCAACCGCGGCCCGGTAACGTTGAAATTCTTTATCTATACACTCGCGGGCAGCCTGATTATGCTCGTCGGACTGATTTATCTCTACTTCAATACGCCCGGAAGTCATTCTTTCGACATCAGGGCCATCTACGCGGCAGGTCAGGGACTTTCCACGGTTGAACAAGGGGTCATTTTCTGGGCGTTGTTTGTAGCCTTTGCCGTGAAGATGCCGGTATTCCCCTTTCACACGTGGCAACCTGACACCTACCATACGGCACCTGCGCCGGGAACGATGCTACTGTCGGGTATCATGCTAAAGATGGGTATCTATGGCGTTATTCGCTGGCTGATTCCGGTTGTACCCGGTGGTGTGGCCGAATGGGGTTCCACTGCCCTGGCGCTCTCCGTAATCGGCATTGTATACGCGTCCCTGCTGGCCATCATTCAGAAGGACTTGAAGAGACTCATCGCCTACTCGTCTATCGCGCACGTGGGCCTGATCGCTGCGGGTATTTTCACAATGGACAAGATTGGCCTCCAGGGTGCGATGGTTCAGATGGTAAGCCACGGCATTGTTATCGTCGGGCTGTTTTATGCCATCGACATCATCCTGTCGCGCACAGCCACCCTGGAAATTGCCAGTCTCGGCGGCATCCGCACAAGCGCGCCGCGGTTCAACAGTGCATTCATCATCATCCTCCTGGGAAGCATAGCGCTTCCGTTGACCAGCGGTTTTGTCGGCGAATTCCTGCTCATCAACGCGGTCTTTAACTATAATTTTATTACAGGCGCCTTTGCAGCCCTGACGATGATATTCAGTGCCATCTACATGTTGAGAAGCTTTCAAACGACGATGCTCGGTGAAACCAACAGTCTGACGCTGGCATTTCCCGATCTCGACCGCCAGGAAAAATGGGTGCTGTATCCCATTGTCATCATGGTTGTCCTTATCGGGATTTACCCCGGGCCGTTGCTGGCCATCTCAGACGTGGCTGTAGATGATTTGTTGATGATACTATCTAATTACCAGGCGGGGGTTAGTTATTAGTTATTAGTCATTGGAAATTGGTCATTAGTCATTGGAAATTGGGCATTAGGCATTAGGCATTAGGAATTGGGAATTAGGAATTGGGAATTAGGGATAGAATGGAAAGTGTCGGCGCTGAAGGTGTACAGATTCCCCCAATTGCCAATTCCCAATTGTCAACTGTCAACTGAGCGTCGGCTTTGCGCGCGGATTAAGGGCATTAGGCACTGGGCATTGGGCATTGGGGATTAGGCATTAGGGATTAGGGATTAGGGATTAGGGATAGAATGGAAAGTGTCGGTGCTGCAGGTGTGCACAT
>CAYMWA010000172.1:0-7501 GCA_964393795.1 uncultured Roseivirgaceae bacterium | reverse complement strand
TCAAACCGTTCAGGGATTAAGCACCTCAACCACCAAGCTTACCCACCGGCAGGCAAGGCTCAGGGACCGGGGCACACATCAACACATCGACACCCCAACACATCAACACCTTATATCCAAGCACCAACCCCGGCCCTTCGGCAGGACTCAGGGACCGGAGCACACATGAACACATTAACACACTAACACATTAACACATTAACCACATCCTTACTCAATCAGCTTAATCATTACCTTCCCCTTCCCTGTTTTCCCGGGCTTCTCTACTTGTTCGGTAATGATACGCGATTCGGCAATGCCTGACTGCGTGAGCTGTCGTTTGATGGCGTCAAGTCTCGCCTGGGTATGTTGAGGATCATCTTCTTCGACCACGACCAAATGGAAGCGTATGCTCCTGCGCAACTGAAGTTTGTTGCCGATGTAAAACAACAACTCCTTCTGAGGGGGTGTGAGGTTCGTCGATCCTGCGTCAAACACAATCTCGTGTGCGACAGCACCTCCGAGTACCTCGTTCCATTCGCGCGTGGAGAGATAGCGCTGGCCCGGCGCCAGAACAGTTTTAGTTGGTGACACAGACACTTGATAAATGTCGGCGAACTTGCTCTCTCGATTGCTACAAAAATACGCCACAGAATCACCGTAGATGGAGAAGTAGGCATCGAACTTTGGCGAGTTCACCACCTTGCCAAGATTTACCGGCACTGACCATGTTTCCCATGAGTTGTATAGGCGATCACTGTAAAAGATGTCGGCATCGCCTTCGCCTCCATGCCCATTGCTCGAAAAGTAAAGACGTCTTTTGTCTGCAGAGAGAAACGGGGAGATTTCAAATCCAGCGGTGTTGATCGTAGGTCCCATGCTCTGCGGCACCGACCAGCGGCCCGCCGCGTCTTTGACACTGAAATACAAGTCTTCTTCACCGCGGCTGTCCGATGCCTTCATCGACAGCAATATCACATCAAAGTCTGGTGAAACGTAAACACCAACGAAGTTCTGGTTTTCTATCCCGGGAATGGATATCAATTCAGGGCGCGTCCAGTAGCTGTTGATCTGCGTGGTCACATAGATGCCAGGCATCTTTTTATCAGTCTGGGCGCTGACAAAATAGAGTTTGTTGCCGTCGTTGTTCATCCCTACCACGACACTATGTCCGCTGTCATTCACACGAATGGACAGACTATTACTTGCGCGTGCCCAACCGTCGCCACCTCCTTTACTCACCCAGACGTCAGTACCGGAAAATTTACCACCTGAATTTCCAGCGTACAAAGCGCGCGTAAAATAGAGACGCTTTCCGTCAGGAGAACGCAACGGCATGGCTTCTTCCGATACCGTGTTCACATCAGTCGATAACTTCTTCAACGAATGGAATTCCAGCGACTGCGCGGTCACCCACAACGGTATACCGAGCACGACCCAACCCAAAATCAATTTCCTTACCATGTGTATTGCGAGTATTTCTTGAAATTGTTTAAGCGCAACCCGAGGACCAACTCATGACTGCCGTCGTTGAACTGCTTGAATTGACCCAACGACATTTCGTACGAGTATGAGGCACCCAGGCGTTGGTTAAAGTTCCATCCTACGATCACCACACCACTTTCGATATCGCGGTAGGTCATACCCAACCATATGTTCTTTCTGAAGAAGGCTTTGACATTGTAGTCAACACTGACTTCTCCGTTCATCCGCAACAACGCGAGGATCGCCGGCTTCAGCGTAACATCTGCGCTCATCGGAAAAGAGAAGCCCGCCTGTGCTGACCCTTTGTAAAACGGCTCCGTCATTGTCAGATCTGACGCCGCCAGAACCGTGTACAACGCTGGCAGGTAGCTCAAACCAACATAATAACGCGGCCCGTATACCAATACGCCGGCGCGCAGATTGAGATCCGTTTGTGAAGTGGCGCCACCTATCAAGCGGTCATAGTAAGGATCAGGATCGCGCACCGTCACTTCGCCGACATCAAGTTTCCGGTTTTCAATCAACAGCGAAAGACCCACCGAAAACCGGGATGTCTTGCCCAAGGGATAGTGAATGGCGTAATCGATGTTGCCTCCAATCGACTTAAGTACGCCGACCTGCGAATGAAAAATGTTTCCACCCACTCCGTGAACCATCCGTTTCGAACGCGGCAAATGCTCGGGATTGATCGCCGTCGGGTCACTGAGACGTAAACCATTATAAGCAAGATCAAGCGGTTGCACCAGGCGCCGGTGATAGGATACGTTAAGGAACTTCGGTGAATTATCGCCGAACCCGCTCCACTGATATCGGTAAGAGAACTTCAAATCGCCAAAAGGTTCAACACCCGAAAACGCGGGATTGAACAATGGCATGAACTGGAACGTCTGCGCGCTGTTCGGCAGATACTGCGCCTGCAACGTTCCGGCTATCAGAAGAAAAAAGAAAAAAGCTAAAAAATTTTTCATATCACCGTAGTATCGTTACAACACCTTTGTAGGTCTTTTTACTTCTCAACTGTAGGTCGATCGTATAGAAATACGAATCCGCCGGCAGCACTTTGCCATTGTGCGTACCATCCCAGGGTTGTTGGAAACCCCTGGCGCGATACACAAGCTCTCCGTGACGGTTGTATACACTGATAATCGCGTCGTCCATTTCGTCAAGTCCTCCTCCGGGTCTGTCAATCACCCAGGTATCATTAGCCGCATCTCCATTGGGTGTGAATCCGGAGGGAATCTCAAACTCGACAAACGTATATTGTAGAAGGATCCATTTGATTTTCGCATCACCGTCAACTTTTCCATCGTTCGCCACAAAGGTGAGCTGCTTCGGCTCAAGCAAGGGGTCGATCGTATTTTGGTACAGGTACTGTATCGACTGAAGCGCCGTTTGGTAGTCCTCGACGGTGGCTGTTCCCACGAGTGAAAGCATGCCGGAGGATAAGTCGAAGTTGCCGCGTATCTGCGGAGTGCTTTCAAAAGAAAGCAGATCTGTTTGTGGACGGTAAGTCTGTGAATGGAATGAGACCGTGACATGCGTCAGCGTATCATCATCGGGGTCAACGATCACTACCTGTGGCGAAATCACAGCCGGCTCTCCGTTCACTTCATATTCCAGGGTATCGGTCTCAAAAACAATTTCGGGAGGGTCATTCACGGGAGTTACAGTGATATCGACACGGGCCTGGCCCTTGCTCGTATGATAGCCGTCGTACGCCCTCCAGTCAAATGCATCTGCGCCAAAAAAGTCTTCATCCGGCGTATACACCAGTTGCGTGAGTACCTCTGATTGCAGTGTGTCTCCGCCATTTATCGACTGTTCCGGGAGCGACAGTGTTCCGGATTTTGGGGGCGTCACAATTATGACCGCCTGAAGCGCATCGCCATTCCCGTCAGAATATCCTGCATCAAAGGAATGATCGGGAAACAGCGCCGGTACATCTTCTTCCGTTGCGAGCGCAAGCGTGCTCACCTCCGGGCGTGCATTGACGAAAATAGAAAAAGTCTGTTGTACCGTGCTCGTGCCGTCATGTGCCGTCAGGACCACTTGCGCTTCTCCCGCGGTACCCGGAGATGGTCTGCCGCGCAGCGAGGCACGCCCGTCTTTCGTGCCCGACAAGTTCGCCCAGGAAGGCTTTGTTGTTGCGGATACGGTTATCTTGTCACCATCCACATCCGCGACTTCTATCTCATAGGCGTAGGGCTCATCTACGACCGCCAGGGTAACAGGATTCGAGACAAAGACCGGCGGATCATTGACAGGTTGAATCACGACAGCAAAGCTGCGCGCAACTGAATTGACGTGCGGGGCAGTATCGGGACCGTTATCGGTAACGGTTACTGAAAGCCTTGCCGTACCATACGCATCCGCCGCGGTCTTGAACCGTATGGCGCCGTTGGTCTCAGGGCTGTTGTATGCTACATCAACGAATTCAAAGAGCTGTGGTTTGTCAGCAGTCACCAAAACCGATAGTGACTGATTTTCGCCGGGACCGGCGGTGATGCCGCTTAGCGTTACCTGCTGTTGCTCAGCATCTTCCAGTATGGTGACATCATTGAGCGGGTCCAGGGTCGGGGCAGCGTTGATTTCGACCACCTCGATCTGGAAACTGGAGGTGTACGTGTTTCGATGAGGAGGAGTAGCCATACCGTTGTCAATCGCTACCACCGTAATCGTGACTACACCCGACCTGTCAGGCACTACGGACCATGAAAGCGTCGCCCTGCTTCCACCATCGTATTGCACAACAGGATCGGCGATGACGGATGTGTTTCCGGAAGTGGCGATGAGGGTGAGTTGCTGATCCTCCTCCCCTGGACCTTTCGAGATACCGGTGATCGCGACCGAAGATGGCGGTGCGTTTTCAGCGACTTGCTGATTCGGTATCGGCGCAAACGTCGGCGGATCATTGACCTGCGTTACCTGCAATTGAAAATTGAACGCGGAGCTGTTGTTGATGCCATCGTTTACCCGTACGGGGATGATGAGCGTCCCCGAGAAGTCAAGCGCTGGTGTAACAGTGGTCCCGGAAAGATCATAGTGCTCGCCGGGCGATACGAGCAACGAAAATCCGGCAGGATATGGATTGTCCGGATCTACTACCACAAGGTGCGAAAGTTCAAGCGTCACGCTTTGTTCTTCACTCGTACTGAGCGGAAGTTGGCCAATGATCACGGGCGCATCGTTCGCGTTACCCACCTGTATCTGAAAATTGAATGGCGCACTTTGATCGATGCCGTCGCTAACGGTCAGACTAACGTTAAGCGTACCGTTGAAGTCGGATACAGGCGTTACTGTGGTCCCTGACACGGTATAGTTGGCACCGGGGGAAATAATCAGGGAGAAGCCGGTCGGATAGTCGTTGTCGACATCGAGGACCGTCAAGTGTGCGAATTGGATGGTCACCGGCGCATCCTCGCCCGTTTGAATCGGCACCTGCGCTGTAATCACCGGGGCATCATTCACTGGCAGGACCTGAACCTGAAGGGAAAAGATATTGCTCGTCAGCGCACCATCACTGACCTGAATGGGTACAGTGAGCGTGCCGGTGTAGTCGGCCTCAGGAACGACTGAGTTGCCCGACACGGTGTAGTGATCACCGGGCGAAATGAAAAGCGTGAAACCGGTCGGGTATGCATTGTCGGGATCGGCCACTTGCAGATCGGTCATCGCAATTGCAAGCGCAACGTCTTCACTGGTCGACAACGTCGCCGGCCCGGTAATCACAGGTGGATCGTTCTGTGGTGTTACGGAAATGACGAAACCAAAAGGTGCGCTGTTGTCGACACCATCGTTGACCACAAGGTTGACGGTAAGGTCGCCCGTGAAGTTGGCGATGGGCCGTACCGTTGTTCCGGAGAATGTATAGCCGTCGCCAGGCAGGATGGTCAGCGTGTAGCCATTCGGATAGACATCATCCGGATCCGCGTCTGTGACGGTGAGGTCCAGCAACGATAGGGTAACCTCCGTGTCTTCTGTAGTTGTGACCACACGCTGACCGGTGATGACCGGCGGGTCGTTGACAGGTGTAACAGTAATCAGCAGATCAAACGGATCGCTTTGCAATGATCCGTCACTGACAAATACCGTGACGTGCAGCGTACCATTGAACCCCGAACGCGGCGTCACCCTGTTGCCCTCCACTGAATAATCGGGACTGCTGACGACGGAGAGTGTGAAGTTTTCATTGTCCGGATCAACAATCACCAACTGTGAAATCTCCAACGCAATGGATTGATTCTCCACAGTCTCCAGTGGCACCTGTCCGGTAATCTGTGGGGCGTCATTTACCGGATCAACGGTGATGCTCAGCGCAAACTGATTGCTGTAATGTGTCCCGTCGAAAACCGTTACCGGGACCGACAGCGTACCGCTATAGTCCGTCATAGGAACGACCGTCCGGTCCGAGGACACTGTATAATTTGGCCCCTCGGCCAGCTGAAGGGTAAACCCTGCGGGATAAGTGCTGTCAGCATCCTCGACGAGGAGATCGCCGAAGCCTATCGTCACTGCTTGCTCTTCCATGGTGTGGATGGGACGCTGTCCCGTAATCACAGGCGCATCATCGAACGCTGCGGTGCGAATATCCGGATTCATCCCATCATTGCGCTGAGCACTATTTTTTTGAAGTCCGATGACATCGGCGACGATCACGGTCGACGGCGGACCGTTCCTTCCTTCCGACAACACATGAATATGTGGGTATACGGGCAGCAACGACATCACTATTGCGCAACACAACATCGTGATGTCGGATGGAATCGGCAGGCCGAACAGCAAGCCGTCAAATCGACCGACACCGAGCATATATAAATGGGAAAGGCCTTTCACCTGCGATACCTCAATGATTGATGTTCCAATTTTTCCACAGTTCGTCGCCATCGTAGCTGAACTCCAACGCATTCGTTCGTCTGACCAGAATCGCCCGGCATTCGCATGCCTGGGATGACCAGGTCACGCCATCTCAAGACGCAAATAACACGGGCATGTCATGGTTGTCCCCGGTCGGGACGCGCCCGGCCGGGGGCTTTGTTGGTGGTTGCCGCATATCTGAGGAAAAGTATGGAGGATAGCGTCGCAAATACCTTCAAGCCCGATTGCCGTGGACAAGCTGCCGGTCTTTTCACGTGCGTGACCGACAGTATTCCAGGGGAGCATAAAAAAATTTCATGCCGCGAAACGACGCCATAAAGGCCCGTGAAAGGCAATTCTCTTTGACTAATTGCCTCTCCACTATTATTTTGCAAACTTTAAACTTCACACTATGGGGCGGATATTTGAAAAAAGGAAGCACAGGATGTTTGCACGGTTCGACCGGATGGCCAAGGCGTTCACCCGGATCGGCAAGGAAATCTCCATTGCCGTAAGGCAGGGGGGGCCACATCCGGAGCACAACCCCAAGTTGCGCATGGCGATTCAGAACGCAAAGGGTGCCAACATGCCCAAGGACCGGGTCGAAGCGGCCATTAAGCGTGCGTCATCAAAAGAAGAGAAGGATTACGAGGAAGTGATCTACGAAGGCTACGGCCCACACGGCGTGCCGGTACTCGTCGAATGCGCTACTGACAATCCAACAAGGACCGTGGCGAATATCCGTTTGCACTTCTCCAAGAACGGTGGTAGCATGGGCAATTCCGGATCAGTGGCCTTCATGTTCGAGCGCCGGGGCGTCTTCCGGTTCGATCCTGAAAAGCTCAACCTGGAAGAACTCGAACTCGACCTGATTGATGCCGGCGCAGAAGAGATCGATGTCCAGGAAGACGAGATTACCGTCTACACCAAGTTCACCGACTTTGGTCATATGCAAAAGTTTCTCGAAGAACGCGAAATCGAGGCCAAAAGCTCGGAGCTACACTACATTCCTACCGTAACGAAAGAGCTCCCGGACGAACAGCAGGACGAAGTATTAAAACTGGTCGAAGTGCTTGAATCCGACGATGATGTTCAGTCGGTCTACCACAATCTGGCGTAGGGAAAAAAATGTGTTAGTGTGTTCATGTGTTCATGTGTTCATGTGTGCCTCGGTCCCTGAGCC
>CAYMWA010000171.1:0-7512 GCA_964393795.1 uncultured Roseivirgaceae bacterium | reverse complement strand
ATCGGCGTGAGTGGCAAGTACACACCAGCGAACTACACCATCACAACGGGCGGACTGGGCGGTACCATTTCGATTAGTCCGGTGAACAGCAAACACCCAAGTGCGACCGGGGCCGGGACCGCTTACCTCAACTACTATTGGAATGTGCGTCACAGCGTCATCATCCTCGATGCCCTGACGCATACATACACCTATGTAGCTTCAGATGAGGCGGGGAATCCTGCTGATTACCGGGATGCACGCTTCAAGGGCGGTGCATGGACCATCGGAACAACGCCGGGAAACCCAAATACGACTACCCGGGTAATTACTTTTGTGAACACCGATCTTGCAGGTGATTACACTGCAGGCGAGCCGACGGCGTTTGTCAATCCGACTACGTACACCAGTGTTGCGTCGGGTACCTGGGAGTCCGATTTATCGGTGTGGGATGTAGATCCGCCAGGAACGAATCTCGGTCCGCCCGCAGGTTCGTTTGTAATCATCCAGGAAGGCCATACGATAACGGTATCCGGAAACGGAAAGCGGATGGCCACGCTGGAAGTAAGGGGCAGACTGCACCTGGGCAATACCATTGGGCATGACTTTGGCGTTGTCACCACCGGGGGTTCGGGGGAGCGAACTATTCAGTTGCAATCCTCGACTTTCCCTTCTGGTAACTTCTCAAGCTTCACCGCGACAAATGGGGGTACCGTTGAATACAATGGCACCGTCATCCTGCCGACGCGGACGACCTACAACAACATTGCGTTTACCGGGCCAGGCACCAAAACGCTGCCCAACGCCGATCTCAGTATCAATGGCTCGTTGACAATCCACGAGGGCAATGTGACCAATGCCGTCAACAACCGGAGTGTCGTGCTGTTCAGCGCTTCCGGCGACTTTACCAATCGCGGTCAGTTCATTTCCGGGACCGGTCCGGTAATCATCGGCAGACACCTGATCAATGAAGGTACCGGCACGGTGTTCAACGCAGGTAATGGCGGCATCGGCTTGCAGGTTGGTGGCAACGTATACAACCGAACGTCTGCAGTGTTTAATGGAGGATCGGCAGCGATCGATGTCAGCGGTAGCATCATTAACAACTCAGCTTTTAATGCCGGTTCCGGCGCGATCACCATTGCAGGAGACCTGAACAATGTTACGGGGACATTTGCTGGCGCTTCGGGAAGCCTTGATGTTTCCGGATCGCTGACAAACAACGCCGCGTTCACGGCGGGTACGGGGTCCATCACTGTAGGCGCTGCATTTAGCAACAGTGGCACGGACGCGATTTACACGGCAAATGCCGCCAGCCTCTCCGTTGCAGGAGACTACTCCAACCTGGCATCGGCAGTTTTCAATGCGAACACGGGAAATACAACTGTGGGGGGTAACTGGAACAACGGGGCCACCTTCAATGCCGGAACGGGCAGGGTGACGTTCAATGGGGTCTCTTCCCAACAGCTAACGGGCGGCACCGACTTCTATAACCTTGCACGTTCGAATGGCGGATCGCTTGTGCTGAACAGCAATGTGAACGTGGCGGGAATGTTAACACTGAGCGGCGGGAATATCATTACAGGCACGCGTATGATCAGCCTGACAAATACATCACAGCAGCCCGTGTCGGTTTACGGCGCCGGGTCTTTTGTGGATGGACGACTTGCTATCAGCTACCCCGACGCCGCGACGACATCGCGCACGTTTCCGGTTGGGAAGGGAAGCGTCTATCGACCGGTAACGATCCAACAAACGCTTGGATCTTCAACGCCCGTCGTGCGCGTTGAAATGATCAATACACCGCCGACAGGCACGGAACCTGCGACGATCGAGCGCCTTTCGGAGGCGCGGTATTATTCAATTGATCTCTTATCGGGAACGATGAACGGACCTACCGTCCAATTGCCCTTCAATACCAACGCACCGGTGGATGAGTTGATTGCCGTGCCGGGCAACGCCCGGATTGTCAGGGCGCTGGTGCCGAGCGGCCCGTGGACCGACGAGGGAGGGACGGGCGTATTCTCTCCAGCGGCGCCTGCTGGTTATGCCACCTCCGGCGTCACTTCCATTGCCGGGACAACGTTTTTTGCATTAGGCTATCAAGACCCTGCGCTTCCGATCACGTTGCTGAGTTTCGGCGCACATCTTGAAGGTGGCATGGTTGAACTCAAATGGTCGACGGCAAGCGAGATTAACAATGCTTACTTTACGATCGAGCGGAGCGGATCTTCGGAGCTTCAGTTTGATTCGATCGGATTCGTGCCGGGTGCCGGTAACAGCAACACGGTGTTGCGGTATCATGAGTTGGATGTCAGTCCGCTCCCGGGTATTTCGTACTATCGCCTTAAACAAACCGACTTCGACGGGCGGTCGTCGTTTTCAAAAATAGTGCGCATTGAAAATCACCACCGTCCATCGCTCAGCATTTATCCTAATCCCGCGGATGTGGGACAGCCTGTGACGATTGTGTTGCACAATGAAAGTCAGCAGGAGCTTTATCTTACCATAGCCAATGTGACCGGCAGAGTGGTCTTCGAAGGCGCGGTGGACTATGCGGGAAGCCTGCAAGTTAACGGCGCGCAACAGCATCTGGAGCCCGGGGTGTATTTTATCAATGTGCGCTCGGGGCGCGGATATTACAGGCAGAAACTGGTGGTGCGTTGAGGAGGGAGGATTACAGGCTTCTTCATTCGCAGAGGAGGGGGGATTACTCGTACCCACATGCATGCCGCACCACCCCTCGTGACTGCATCCGCACATGCCGGCGCGCAGTTCGAACCCGCCAGCCCTTCGTTCGAATCCCTTGGGCTGTAAAAATAAAAAAGCCTGCTGATTAGCAGGTTTCTTCATTCGCAGAGGAGGGGGGATTACTCGTACCCACATGCATGCCGCACCACCCCTCGTGACTGCATCCGCACATGCCGGCGCGCAGTTCGAACCCGCCAGCCCTTCGTTCGAATCCCTTGGGCTGTAAAAATAAAAAAGCCTGCTGATTAGCAGGCTTCGTCATTCGCAGAGGAGGGGGGATTCGAACCCCCGGATCCCGTGAAGGATCTCCGGTTTTCGAGACCGGTACAATAAACCACTCTGCCACTCCTCTTTGCTTTATGGCTTCGCAAAACTAATGAAATTTTGCTTGCGCCGAATCGAACGCCTGATCCGCAGCAAAAAAAAGAAGGCTCCGTTGGCTGTGGATAATTCGGTAGCGACCCGGCGCGAAAATTTTTATGGACCGGGTACGATACCGCTGCCGTCCGGCTGAAACTCAGTCCGTCCTCGTCCGTTTCATAAGATATGAACCAACGCCTACCGCTATGAAATCACGCTATCTGCTGATCGTCGCCGCGTCGCTACTGTCAACTTCCTGTCTTCAGGAGGACCTTGATCCTGAAAACTATGTTTTCCGCGGAAGCTGGGATTCTCCCCGATATGCTATTCAAATATTTGCCAACGGATCGGGGACACTCGATATCAGAAATCGTGGTCGGTGTGAGGGGAATGTGTGGATCAAGGGCGACAGAATGACCTTCATGAGCGAGAACGATGACGATGAGATTGGTTACAAGCGGTTCCACATCGACCAACGTCCGACCACTGACAGCACCGGCGTCACCTACATGGTTCTCGACGGCCATACACTGGTCAAGCTATAACCGAATGAGATGACGCGTGCGTCGCTGGCGTGTCTCCTTGTAATCCCATGCACGCTGACGCGGACAACCGCATTGCCATTTCCATACTGGCATGATTTTTTTCGAAATGTGCTTCTCACACTTTTTCAAGTCGCCCACCATTTTTTTGCTGAGACTCATGCCATTAATGTTTTCTTAGCGGATTTTTTTTGCGAAGTTAGAACGGTGGCGCTTCAGATCTTTAAGGAACTGCGCCTCTTCACACGATCGGCTGGAACGTTTTCAGCTGTGTGACCAACGGAACGATGTTTGAGTAACGATGACGAAAACAACGTGTTCGCGTGTACTTGCTCCGGCGTCAACGGCGACTGTAACCGCGAACATACTTCACTGCGCATAGCATTATGGGATCGATCAAGGCCACTTCGGTAGAGAATGAACAGTTTTTGGCAGGAGGTGGAGAAATGGGAGAAATGATCAGGTCAATTGACTGGTCGCAAACACCGGTTGGCCCTGTCTCACTGTGGCCACAGAGCCTGAGGACGTCCATCAGTATTATGCTGAATGCGCATTTCCCGATGTATATCGCATGGGGGAATGACTTCACCCAGTTTTACAACGATGGCTACCGGCCAATCCTCGGCTCGACCAAGCACCCCCAGGCTATGGGTTTGAGTACGAAAATAACATTCGCCGAAATCTGGCATATCATCGGGCCCATGTTTGAAGGTGTGATGGAGGGTAAAGCAGTGGGTTTCGAGGACTTTATGCTTCCGCTCGATAGGCATGGCTTCACCGAAGAGTGCTATTTTATTTTTTCGTACAGTCCGATAAAGCAGGAGAACGGTCAGACCGGCGGCGTGCTTGTGACAGTGACGGAAACAACACAGCGTGTTCTCAGCGAACGCAGGCTGAACACATTGAGTGAACTCGGCGAGAAGGCATCGCTTGCCAATAGCGTTGAAGCAGCGTTCGAGAGTACGCTGTCCATTCTTAATCTCAACAGACATGATATTCCTTTCTGTTTGTTCTACATGTTTGACAAAGCAAAGAAGGTATTTGCCTTTGCCGGCGCTACAGGAATTGACATGGAGAACTCGTGTGTTAAGGGGATCACAGAATTTGTGAACAGCTACAAAGGCAACGACCTCGACCCGATACCGATCGCAAGTCTAAAAGGTACGCTCGTGTTTTCGGACGACCTTGTCTGGCCCGAGACACCTGAAACGGCAAGTCTTGTCCATCTTGAGCGGCAGGATCTCGACTATCCGTTTGGAGTTCTTATCCTGGGGATCAGTCCGAGGTTGTCGTACGATGACAATTACAGGAAGTTTTTCAAGCTCGTCGGCGAACACTCGACGACCGGTTTGTCGAATGCGAATGCATTTGAAGAAGAACGACGCCGGATTGAGGCGCTGAGTGAGATCGACAGGGCGAAAACCAACTTCTTCAGCAACATCAGTCATGAATTTCGTACGCCGCTTACCTTGATGCTTGGTCCGCTGGAGAGCCTTCTCAACAACGATACGGGCCTGGCCAGGACCTACATCGAAAGTATAGAAGCCACGCATCGCAATGGAATGCGACTCCTCCGCCTTGTCAACACCTTGCTCGACTTTAGCAGAATTGAAGCCGGTCGTATTTCGGCCCGCTATAGCAATGTGGATCTGTGTGCCTTCACCACCGATCTCGCCAGCACCTTCAGGTCAGTCATTGAAAATGCAGGATTGAAGCTCCAGGTTGAATGTACCCCCATCGACGGGGAGACGTATGTCGACCGCGAAATGTGGGAAAAGATTGTACTCAACCTGATGTCCAATGCTTTCAAGTATACGCTTCGTGGCAAGATCGCCGTCAGGCTCTTCGGGAAAAGCGGAATGGCCGTGCTTGAAGTTGAAGATACAGGCGTGGGGATTCCAGAGGACGAGCTTCCCAAAATGTTTGAGCGTTTTCATCGTGCAAAGAATACGGCAGCGCGCACATTTGAAGGTACAGGTATTGGCTTGTCATTGGTGAAAGAACTGGTGAATCTGCATCGGGGAGACATCCGCGTATTCAGCAAAGAGAGGAAGGGAACCCGGTTTGTCGTTTCTATCCCACTGGGAAAAGATCACCTCGACGCTTCCGATGTCATTGAAGACGATGACTTGTCGTATACCTCCGGACTTTCTGATTTGTATGTAAGCGAAACACGGACGTTGATGTCGAACGAGGTGTTGTCTGAGCCCAACGATAACGACGGTCGACCCATGGATGGTTCTGGTACAGGGCGGCGGTCAAGTGTGCTTGTTGTTGACGACAATCCCGACATGAGGGAATACATAGCGAAACTACTCCGAACATCTTATGACGTAAAGCTTGCTCAAAACGGCAGAGTAGCCGTCGACACGCTGGAAGCGTTTGCTCCCGATGTAATAGTCAGTGACATCATGATGCCTGAAATGGATGGCATTGCCCTTTTGAAAGAAGTAAAATCCAATACCAAGACCGCAAAGATACCGGTGATTCTGCTGTCGGCACGTGCTGGGGAGGAAGCGCGCATCGAAGGGTATGATATGGGTGCCGATGACTACCTGATCAAGCCATTTGCGGCAAAGGAGTTGGTTGCCCGGGTGAGAGCGCAAATCAGAATCGCTGATACGAGAAAGCATGCCGAATGGCAGCTCGCCAACGCGTTCAACCACGCACCTGTTGCGACGAGTATTCTGACTGGCAGAAATCTCGTCGTGACGCAAGCAAATGCGCTTATGCTGGAGTTGTGGGGAAAAACGGCGGAAGAGGTTATGAATAAGCCGTTGTTTGCCGCTTTTCCCGAGGCCACGGGCCAGGGATTTGAGCCAATTCTCGATAACGTTTTTACTACCGGCGAACGCTTTGTGACGACGGAACACATCGCCCAACTGAAAAGAAGAGGTATTCTTGAGCGAATGGTTCTCAACTTCGTGTACGAGCCGTTGCGTGAAGTTGACGGCACCATTTCAGGAATCATCGTTGTGGCGAACGATGTCACCGCATTGGCCGATGCAAAGAAAATGGCTCAGGACAATGCGGATGAGTTGGAGAAGATTGTGGCAAGCAGAACAGCGGAGCTAAAGACGTCTAATGATCAGCTGTTAAAGACGAATGCACGGTTGGAGGAATTTGCGTACATATCGAGTCACGATTTGCAGGAGCCTTTGCGGAAGATCCAGACCTTTACCGAACTCGTATCCAATAATCTGCATAAAGATGAAGTAGCGAAGAAGTACCTCGACAAGATAGACAAGTCGGCTTCACGGATGGGAACCTTGATCAAAGGAGTGTTGTCGTACTCCAAATTGTCGGAAGCTGCCGCACATGACGCGGTCGACCTCAATGCAGTCCTTAGTAGTGTGATCGACGATTACGAGTTGCTTATTTCGCAAAAGTGTGCAAGAGTAGCCTTCCGCGACTTACCTGTTGTGCACGGAAACGAACTACAGATCTTTCAGTTGTTTTCCAACCTGATCAGCAATTCGTTGAAATTCTCGGAACGTGATCCGATGATCACCATTGGCGCCAGGCCTCTTTCCACACAGACGCGACGGAGATATGATCTGGATGCTTCAAAGCAATTTGTCGAAATTGAGTTCCGTGACAACGGCATTGGTTTCGACGCCACATTTTCCGACAAGATATTTACTTTGTTTCAAAGACTGAACACCCGGAAAGACTACGAAGGCACCGGCATCGGACTGGCGCTGTGTAAGAAGATCGTGGACAATCATGGAGGTGTAATTGCCGTGGAGAGTACGCCTGGGGAAGGGACGGTATTTAATATCGTGTTGCCGGTTTGACGTCATCCATTCACCCGCATCAGCGGGCGCGCGGCCAGCAACGCTGCTAAACTGATGGCGGCTCCCAGCGACAGATAGTAGCC
>CAYMWA010000170.1:0-7530 GCA_964393795.1 uncultured Roseivirgaceae bacterium | reverse complement strand
TGCGCCGGAGTCAACAACCTCGTTGATGACAAATTTTCTAAACAAGTGATCGGTGAGATTTCTGGAGCCTTTCTGAACGACCAAAACGGTATCTTCTTCACTTTTTACGTGGCTTTTTATCTGTTTGAAATGGTTTTCACCTTTAAAGATTTGATGCGAAGTTGTGAACTTCGTGCTGTATTGTCCAGCTAAGCCACCGAGGTAGTCAACAACGTCTTCTTCCTTCTCATCAGCGATAGCGGAGATAAACTCAAGTTTTGAGATCACGGTGTTGTACTGCTGAAGAAATGTATCGAATGCGCTCTTGTTCAACGGAAAGCGAGTGTTCAGCGATACGACCAGTCTCTTTGGCACCAGATTGCATGCCGCGTTCGGACCAGCGCACAGTTTTTCCGGCACCGCCACAATCGTGCGATTAATCCCATTGATGATCGTCGTAGTTGTATTTCCGATAAGGAGTCTCTTCAACCTGCTGGTTCCCCGTATACCAACGAGAATGATATCTTCAAAGCTTTCTTGTACCAATTCCTCAAGGATGTTGAGCAGATGAGAATCTGATACGACATAGCTGATATCCATATCAGTGAGGTTCTTTTTCGAAACAAATTCTTTGAGTCGTTCAAGAGATCGTTCTTTTTCATTCCTGACTACTTTCTGTTTGATGATATCGTCTGCCAGTGCAGGAAAGACAGCGGTGACCTGATGCACAAACACCAATTTTGCTTGTGAGATCTGGCACCAGCGAACGGCAAGTTCGGCCAACGCATGGGAGTAAACAGAAAAGTCAATCAGCGCGATAACACGGTTATTCATTTCGCTTTGTATTAAGAGATTTTGTCATCCAGACAGGCTAACGGGCGCTTGCGTTTCGCTATTGATCGTAGGGTATCTTGCGGCAAGCAGTCCTGGGACATACGGTTTTTATTGATTTACACCAATATTAGCGAAAAATCGCCTTTGGCGAAATGATCTTGATCGCACCTGGGGCTAATTTCTGGAAGATAATGGCCTGATATGGGAGGAATCTACGGGTTGACGGCGCGTTACAGACGGTTTGGGCATCGTTGACGCTGGCACTTAAATTTAGGCTCTGGCTTTAGGGTGCGTTCGCATCCATAAGTGAAACTAAATCAAACGGCTATGGAAAAGCTAAGAGTAAAGGGTACCTGGAATGAGATGAAGGGCAAACTGAAACAGAAGTACGGTCAGCTTACGGATGACGATCTCGCCTACGAAGAGGGAAAAGAAGACGAAATGTACGGTCGACTGCAACAAAAACTGGGTAAAACAAAGGACGAAATCAAGAGAGAACTAAGCGACCTGTGATTGAAGGAGTAGTCGCTTGAAGCTGCTTATTCAATCCAGCTTCAGGAAACATTTGGAAGCCGGTCCCGGGGGACTGGCTTTTTATATATGATCGTGATGTGTCCTGTTCCTGTTTTCGGGAAGTGTTTGGCTTGTCACTCTTTACGACATCCCTCCTGAACATCACAGAACAACAACGTTCCAAGATGACTCCAAATTTTTGCGAGAACACGATGCAATTTTCGGGTTAAGCCCTGTAAGAGCGCAAGAATGATTCGTGCTGTCCGGATAACGGAGGGAGCGAGCCAGTGGGCGTTAAGAGGTTGAATTCCTGCCACTAATGAGCAATTCATCCTCGCTGAACCAGCAAATAACGTCATCTTTCAGTATATTGGTATACCCTTTATGATGGCGGGATAGTAAGCCGCAAAAAAACTGACCCTTTGAATGTACTGAATGTCAGCCCGATTCGACAATGACAAGTTCCTTGAGTTAGCGAAAAAATGGCCCGATACAGTTCCACTGTATTTGCACACTCACTTTTACCGCAAACTGGTTCGCTTGGCAGAGAAGAAAACCAACAACAGACAGGCGGCGGAGGACATTGTTCAGGACGTGCTCATTGAGGTGTGGCGTAACATTAAGCGTCTCGTTCAGGAGGACGGATTCCTTATAACGCCGTATCTTCTGATGTTGGTTAGGTACAGGTCGGCTTCATTTTACAGATACTCATTGATGACCAGGGCAACGGACCCGGATCAGATGGATTCGCTGGTAAGCGCACAGCCGGTTGCAGAAGAGTACTTGTTTGCCCGCGACAACAGACGTCAAATACGCCTGTTAATAGGATTTCTTCCAAGACGCGAGCGCGAATGCATCCAATTGAGATATTTGGACGGTTTGAGCAATGAAGCCGTTGCGTACAGGTTAGGAATATCGAAAAAGACGGTAGAAAAAAGGCTCCAAACCGGCATCAAGTTCCTTCGGGAGCGGATAAAAAGGAAAAAAGGTTCCTGAAAAGGCGCGCGAGATGTTGATCTCCAGTGGAATTGGTTTCAGCGTGATAAGAAATTTTGGTCTATGGAAAGGTTTCAGCTCATTCACAGGGTGCTCACCGGTATTGCCAATCAATCGGAACACGATGAACTTAACACATGGCTTTCCGAGAAACCCGAAAATCAGGAAGATTTCGATGACTTGAAGTTTTTATACGAAACGACTCTTCCTTCCGATAACCAAGACGACGAAACAGCCGAAGCGTGGGTAAAGATTGAGACAGCTATCAAGCGCATCAAAAGTAAAACCAGACGGCTCAGACGCTTAAAAACGCTAGCGCTGTCTACGGCGATTTATTTGATGGTTCTTTTTGCTTACAGTGCTTTGCGCACCGGCCAACCAGCGCCGATGATTGAGGACAGTACATTGCCCGACACGATGTCCTTTCAGGATACGCCTATTCAGTCTGTGATTGACATGTTGGCCATTGGAAATCACTTCAACGTCAGATTCTCGTCAAACGAGTTGTCACAGTGCAAATTTACCGGCGTTTTTAAGCGTGGGACTCCGCTTGACGCCGTACTGCGCGTAATCGCCAAAGCAAAGGATTTGGAAGTTGTGTACTCCCTCGATGAGATCGTGCTGGTGGGGGATGAATGCAAAATATAGTGCCGGAAGAAAGGCGCGGGATAGAAGTGTTCTGCGCCTCGGAATAAATATAACAGGAGCCAGCTCTTGTTAACCTTACTTCATATGAAGAGAAATTCATTTTAAAGTCAAGAGACCGGCCCTGTTAGTGACTGATTAACGTCGCTACTTCGTGAGGTCAACGGGAATGATGATATCCGCTTTTTCGGGAACACACATATGGAGGTCGCAGGTCATGTACTCAATTCTTCCGGTCAATTGTTTGACCGGCTCTGAGAGGCTCAGATGTCCCACGAAATCGACCTTGTCTGAATACCAGGTAATGTCCATTTCGTAAATGTCATCGTAGTAAGTGTGCGGCTCTCCATGTTCAGTGAAGCTTGAAATCGTAAACAGTTCGTTGGGAAGAAGGCTGATCCGCGTAGGTTGCGGTCCACCTTCCTTCAAGTGCTGTGAGTACAGATGCCATCCCGGTTGGATCCAGGCTGTAATCACCAGTCGGGCTTCGTGCATGGAAATTCCTTCTATCCGGGTCGACCAGGTTACGTTTTTGCCTGGTTGGCTATGGGCTGGATGATGCGCCAGAAATAGCACAAAAGTAGCCGCAATGAAATGCAGTTTCATGAGATTTTCGTTCTTACGTCAGTAAGTCGAACTGGGCCATGAAAACTTGATAGTATTTAATGTGCTTTCTGCAATTTCGGTCGACGGACCTTCGCGGCGCAATCAGAAACACAACGTTCAACTCTTTTGATAGAGGAACCGAGTTTTAATCTTAGCGGGTGCTCGTTTGAGTACACCTTCAGCCACCAATTTCTTCAAAACTGCCGAAGTAGCGGAACTTGTCACGACAACATCGTACTTTTCTTCACAACGCTTGACGATTTCATCGACGGACCTGGGTCGATTGAAGTAGGAGGTCGACGACAATTCCCTGATATACATGGTGGTAACGTTTCTTCGGTTGCCCGGGCTGTTTACGTTTTTATTGACTTTTAGCTGATGGTCAGTCTGTAAAAGCTCATATGGTTGCACACCGAGGGCTATTGCAATCGGGATCAAGATGGCGAGTGTGGGAGAATGTTTAGCGCTTTCTACCCTTTGAATTTGTGATTTTTCCAAGTTGGCAAAATCGGCCAGCGCTTGTTGCGATAACCCGAGGTTCCTTCTCAGCTTCCTGACTTTTTCGCCTACCGACCGCTCAAAATCTATGTTGCGTTTCACCTCTTTAAGGTGCGGAGCACGGGTGATAAAGTAGGAGTCAAATTTGTTGCTAAAATAAAAGTTGAACCTTTATATTTGTTGTACAAGGATATCATCCCGTTTACTGATGCCTGAGAACAGAAGGAAATGGGATATGGAAACTTTAAGACTAATCTGGTACCGTTTATGAAGGCCGCATTTCGTGATACGGACGAACTGCGCACAGGTCTCAAAAATGGTGACCGGAAGGCTTTCGAAGCTATCTACAATAACTATGTAGAGGAGTTATACCGCCATGCCCGTCGGGTTGTGCCCAGCAAGGAAGACTGCGAAGAGATCATCCAGAGCGTCTTTGAATCACTTTGGCGATCACGCGAGAAATCCGAAATCCGGTCGTTGCGCGCATACCTTTATAAAGCTGTCGGGTTTAAGGTTGCAGACTACCTAAAACAAAAGAAGATTCACCAGCGTTATGTCGACCACTTCAGACTATTTGAAGCCGTCTATGATAATATAGAAGATACTGAACAAGTATCTGAGTTCATCGAGGGTGGACTAAAGCGTCTACCGAAGCGCCTCCAGGGTATTGTCCGCCTGAAATTGGAAAATCTCTCGAATGACGAAATTGCCGAAAAAACGCGCCTGACACAGGCGACGGTGAATACCTACATGCATCAGGCATATACCCATTTCAGGGCGTGGTACCTTGAGTTTTATAAGCGATAGCATTCAATTGCTTTTGGTTTTCGCCCATCTCAAGCACGCTCGTATATAGCCACGCTACTCTGATTCAGCAAAAAAAACTGGGTTATCGTATCTATTTCTTCTGCGTCTTTCAGACATATACCACAACACGTCTTCTCCAAATTGAGTAAATTGGGTTAGCGAGTTTGCTGACTTAAACGGGAATCTATGCACAAAACGAATTTTGAGCGCCTATTGCACCGCTATTTGCAGAACGAACTTACGCCGGAAGAAAATGAAAAATTTTCGGCATGGCTCAAGATGCTTGAGAAAGAGAATGCCACAGATCTTGAAATGTCTGCGGAGGCCAAGGAGCGCCTTTTTCAGCGAATAAGCAGCAACATTAGCTCGGTTGACGATGTGATCGCGTTATATCCGAGGAAGTCTGCGATCAATAAGTTGTTCGCACATCGGTGGGTACAGGTAGCAGCAACAGTGCTCGTCATGCTGTCGGTAACCTTTGTAGCCTGGCAATTTGTTTTTAATCAAGGTACTGATAGTCTTGCCTACACTGAGAAATTAATCCTCAATGATGGAACGATTGTATGGATCAACGAGTCGAACAACTTCAGCTATTACGAAAAGGGCGGGGCGAGATTTGCCACTTTCACGGGTGATGCATTATTTGAAGTTGCAAAGGTACCTGAGAGTCCGTTCACGATTTCGTGCGGTCTCATCAATGTGCGGGTACTTGGTACGAGCTTCACGTTGAAAGCCGATTCAGGACAGATTGAATTGAATGTCCTCACAGGGAAAGTTAATGTCACGTCGGAGACTGATAAAGTTGGCGTTGAGGTGAAACCCAATGAGCGGATCGTCTATTCCAATGGAGGTATCGTTGAACGGAGCTTCATTACACCGGCGGCGTTGAAATCGGTGGCCGATAACAGGGAATACAACATGGAGTTTCAAGGAGCTTCCATGGAAAGCGTAATCGCAGGCATCGCAAAGAAATTTGATGTTACAATAATTGTAAGGAATCAAAACCTGAAAAAATGCCATGTTTCTGCTGACTTCACAGATCACTCATTGGAGGATACCCTGTCCATCCTTAGCGATCTGCTCGATATGAACTACCGGATTACCGGTAACAAGATTGAGCTGTCGGGAGCGGGGTGTTGACCGGAATCAACTTTAACCTAAACCACCACACAATGAAAAATACTCAAGATAGCGCTATCAGCACCTAAGATAGAACAGGAGTGCGGAAACACTCCTGTTCTGTAATCCCCGGTGTACATAACAACCAACCCCTGCAGGGGTTGGTAAGGGGAGTGCTTTGCTTTTAGAAATCCGATTCAAAAAACAAAACCTACCAAATTTATGAAAAATTGTTCTACAAAACTGTGGAAGATCATGAAAATATGTGCGGCGCAGATGGTAATAGCGATGACAGTTTGTGCGGTATCCCTGGCACATGAGAACTACGGCCAGGTACTGGACAAGAAGGTTACCGTGGATATTGAAAATGTGTCCTTGGAAGAGGCATTGTACGAGATTCAGGATGCCAGCGGAGTGAAGATCTATTTCAGCCTGGAAGTAGTAGAAACAGAACGCGATGCCGTTTCAATCCGAACTAACGAAGAGGCCCTCGGGGTTATTTTGAATAATCTCCTACATCCGCGCGGTATTCAATACAAGGTCGATGAGAAGCATGGGAGTATTATAATTTTGAAGAAAGCCGCAAAACAATCTAAGATCGGACAATCTTACAATGTGGGTTCCCTGTTTTTGTCGAATCCCTTTCAGATCGATGAACTAATAACGGTAACGGGAATAGTGACCGATGCAGCCACGCAGCAACCATTGGCCGGGGTCAACATCGTCGTGAGAGGTACCACAAACGGCACGACGACTGATGCCGATGGGCGGTACACAATAAATGTTGAAGATGATGCGGTGTTGGTGTTTTCTTTTATTGGGTATGAAACGAGCGAAGTCACGATCAACGCTCGTAGCTCCATAGATGTGGCCTTAATCGGAGATATAAGGAGTCTTCAGGAAGTGACCGTATTTTCGACTGGGTACGCAGATGAATCGCCGGAGCGTGCGACGGGTTCCTTTATGAATATTGGTCGTGAATTACTTGAGAGAAATGTTGGTTCAGACGTTCTCAGTAGGTTAAATGGCATTGCGCCCAGCCTTTTGGTTGATCAGCGAAGCGGGAAGAAGTCATTCCTAAACATTCGTGGACGAAGTACAATATTTGCAAACGACCAACCCTTAATCGTCGTGGATAACTTTCCGTACAATGGAGACCTCAGTACAATAAATCCGAATGACATAGAAAGTATCACTATTTTGAAGGATGCGGCGGCTGCGTCAATTTGGGGCGTGCGCGCTGGGAATGGAGTAATAGTGATCACAACAAAAACCGGCACGGCGAACTCTCCACTAGAAGTAAATGTAAACATAAGCTATTCAATTGGCGATAAGCCGGATTTGTTTTATCGGCCACAGATTTCCTCAAAGGACTTTGTTGAAGTCGAAAGAATGCTTTTTAACAATGGATTTTATGAAAACACGATCAAAAGTCCAATGATGCTGCCCTTAACGCCTGTGGTAGAGATCTTGTTGAGTGCTCAAGATGGTGATATCGGCTCGGAGAATGCAAACAAAATGATCGATGCCCTG
>CAYMWA010000169.1:5146-7532 GCA_964393795.1 uncultured Roseivirgaceae bacterium | reverse complement strand
ACTCACGACTCACGATTCACGATTCACGATTCACGATTCACGCCATGGCGCAGAACCCGGTAACCACAAACGAAAGTCCCGCAGAGCAGCTGCAACAGAAGTTTGCTGAAAGTCGACTTGTCGAACAGCATACCGTGGATGAGATTCTCACCCTGTGGATGCCGTTAGACAAATTGAAACCGGCCCTCGCCTTTCTCAAGCGCGAGATGCCCCATCCTTATCAGCTGTTGTACGATGTCACCGCCATTGACGAACGAACCCGGAAACAACACAACGGCTATATCCCCACAGCATTCACACTTGTCTATCACCTGTACTCCTTCAACCGGAACAGCTTTATCCGACTGAAGTTTGCGCTGAAAGGAGATTATCCGACCGTACCCAGCATCGTCGACCTCTGGGCAAACGCACGCTGGTACGAACGTGAGATCTATGACATGTTCGGTATCCAATTCGACGGCCATGCGAACCTTCGTCGGATACTGATGCCTCAGACCTGGGAAGGACATCCGCTGCGGAAGGAACATCCGGCAAGGGCAACGGAAATGGGACCGTTCCGTCTCTACGATGAAAAAGTAGACCGCGAACAGGCGGCATTGAAATTCCGTCCCGAAGACTGGGGCATGCAGCGCCATAGTGAGGAATCGGATTTTATGTTCCTCAACATTGGTCCGCAACACCCCGGTACGCACGGCGTGCTGCGGCTTGTGCTGCAACTCGACGGCGAAGATATTGTCGACATAGTGCCCGACATCGGATTTCACCACCGCGGTGCTGAAAAAATGGCCGAACGCCAGTCGTGGCACACTTACATCCCCTACACTGATCGCATCGACTACCTTGGTGGCGTCAACAATAACCTCGCTTACCTGCTTGCTGTCGAGAAACTCGCCGGCATCACCGTTCCCGAACGCGCCGAGGTGATCCGGGTGATGCTCTGTGAATTCTTTCGCATCGCCAGCCACCTGGTATGGTACGGTACCTTTGCTCAGGATGTGGGACAGCTCTCGCCGGTGTTCTACATGTTTTCCGATCGCGAAAAAGTATTCGATGTCATCGAAGCCGTGTGTGGAGGTCGCATGCACCCCAACTGGTTCCGCATCGGCGGTGTCGCGCAGGATCTGCCCAACGGATGGGAAACACTCGTGCGCGATTTCCTTGACTATTTTCCGAAGCGACTCAAAGAGTACGACGACCTCGTCATGCGCAACGCGATATTCAAAGCGCGAACCGTCGGCATCGGCATCTTCGATACAGACGAAGCCATTGAATGGGGTGCCACCGGCCCGAACCTGCGCGCGTGTGGGCTCGCCTGGGACTTCAGAAAAAAACAACCACACTCGGGATACGAAAAATTCGAGTTCGAAGTGCCCATCGGACAAAACGGCGATTGCTACGATCGCGCCGTGGTACGCGTTGCCGAAATGCGACAGAGTCTGCGAATTATAGAGCAGTGCCTGAACAACATGCCGGCAGGTTTATACAAGGCCGATCACCCGCTTACAACGCCGCCGATCAAGAAGCACACCATGCAGGATATTGAGACACTCATCACACATTTTCTCAGTGTTAGCTGGGGGCCGGTGATTCCGCCGGGGGAAGCGATGAGTTGCATTGAAGGAACAAAAGGTGCCTATAGTTACTACGCCATCAGTGATGGCAACACCTCGCCGTATCGCATGCGCGTACGCACACCGTCCTTTGCCCATATGCAAATGATGCCTTACATCAGCCGCGGCTACTCCGTTGCAGATGTGCTGAGCATCCTCGGGGCGATGGATTATGTGCTGGCTGATATTGACCGTTAACGAAAGTGATCATTATGCTAACTGCGGAAGAAAAAACAGAAATTGAAAAAGCGATCAGCGTCATGCCAGTACGCAAATCCGCGTGCATTGAGGCATTGAAAGTTGTCCAGCAACACAGGCGTTGGATCTCCGACGAAAGTCTGAAAGACGTGGCCGCCTACATGGAGATGACGCCGGAAGAGCTCGACTCAGTCGCCACATTTTACAACCTGTTGTTTCGCCAACCAGTGGGTCGCCATGTGATCCTCCTTTGCGACAGCATCAGCTGCTGGGTGATGGGGTACGACGCACTCCGGGATCACCTTGTGAAAAAACTTGGTATCAGCTACGGTCAGACCACCGGCGATGAGCGGTTTACGCTGCTCCCCAATTGTTGTCTCGGCACTTGTGATACGGCGCCGGCACTCATGATTGATCGTGACTTGTACCAGAACGTCACCGTGGAGCAGCTGGATGAAATACTGGAAAAATATACCTGAACGTGCGCAGCGCTAAACAGACAATTCAATTATGGAGAAACCGCTGACAGAACATATCCGTGAAGACCGGCGACCACTCTCGCTTCAGGAGTACGAGAA
>CAYMWA010000169.1:0-5046 GCA_964393795.1 uncultured Roseivirgaceae bacterium | reverse complement strand
TCCGCCTTCGCGATTCAGGCTGACCAGTCTTTTGTGTTTCTTCGCTGGGCTTACCACAACGCCGCCCACGCCATCGAAAGGGCGATACACGAAGCGTACACAGCGGGCTACCTTGGAAAAAATATCCTCGGCTCCGGCTTCGACCTTCAGATGCACCTGCACACCGGAGTCGGCCGGTACATGTGTGGCGAAGAGACGGCATTGCTCAACTCACTAGAAGGCAAGCGCGCCACACCACGTGCGAAACCACCCTTCCCGCAAATCAGCGGGTTGTTTGGGAAGCCGACCATCGTCAACAATGTCGAAACACTTTGTAACATCCCGCACATCATCAACAAAGGCGCGGACTGGTTTCAGAAACTCAGCCTTACCGAAGATGCCGGGACAAAAATTTTTGGTGTCAGTGGAAAAGTAAAGCGCCCGGGGGCGTGGGAGCTGCCGATGGGCATCACCATGCGTGAACTGATCGAAGAACACGCAGGGGGTATGCGCGACGGCTTGAAATTCAGAGGCGCTCTTCCCGGTGGTGCATCGACCGATTTCCTCGTCGAAGAGCACCTCGACGTCAAGATGGACTACACCCACATCGCCGCTGCGGGCAGCCGTCTCGGCACAGGCACGCTCGTCATCCTCGACGACCAAACCTGTCCTGTCGGCTTCGTGCAAAACCTCGAACAGTTCTTTGCGCAGGAATCGTGCGGATGGTGTACGCCGTGCCGGGAAGGCCTGCCGTGGGTATCCAAAATTCTGACCGCCATCGATGAAGGCGCGGGCAAAGAAGAAGACCTGAAGCTGCTCGAGTTTCACACGAAATACCTGGGACCGGGCAACACCTTTTGTGCATTGGCACCGGGCGCCATGGAGCCCCTGCAAAGCGCAATGAAATATTTTAAGAATGACTTTGAACAACACATCCACGAAAAGAAATGCCCGTGGAAAAAAGTGACGATTCATCAAACTACCGATAGCATCTGACTATGGCGACGCTGTACATTGACGACCAGCCCTACGAGGTAACGCCGGGAAAAAACCTCCTGGAGACCTGCCTTACCCTCGGATTCGACGTGCCCTATTTCTGCTGGCATCCCGCCCTCGGTTCCGTCGGCGCGTGTCGCCAATGTGCGGTGAAGGTCTTCAAAAATGAAGAGGACAAAAAGGGCAAGCTCATCATGTCGTGTATGGAGCCCGTTGCCGATAACCAGCGCATTTCCATCGCTGACAGTGAGGCCACCACCTTTCGCGCCGGTATTATCGAGTGGTTGATGACCAACCATCCACACGACTGTGCCGTCTGCGACGAAGGTGGCGCCTGCCATCTTCAGGATATGACTGTCATGACCGGCCATGCCTACCGGCGTTTTGCATTCAAGAAACGCACCTATCCGAATCAGCAGCTCGGGCCTTTCCTCAACCACGAGATGAACCGCTGCATACAATGCTACCGTTGTGTGCGCTTCTATCGCGACTATGCCGGAGGGCATGACCTGGAAGCCTTCGCCTCCAAGAACCATGTCTACTTCGGGAGACACGAAGACGGCACGCTTGAAAACGAATTCAGTGGCAATCTCGCGGAAGTCTGCCCGACGGGCGTATTCACCGACAAAACCCTCAAGCAACACTATACGCGGAAATGGGACCTCACCTCTGCCCCTTCGATATGTCAGCACTGTAGCCTGGGTTGCAACACGCTTGCCGGTGAGCGTTACGGCGGGCTCCGGGCGATCACGGCGCGGTACCATGGCGAAGTCAACGGCTACTTCCTTTGTGATCGCGGCCGGTATGGTTATGAATTCACGAACGCGCCCGACCGAATACGCGAACCCCACATCCAGGGTACTCGTGCGGGTGCCGACGAGATCACGCACGCAGTAGGCGCCATCCTCAAAACAGATAAAGTAATCGGTATCGGATCGCCACGCGCCTCCCTTCAATCCAACTTTGCGTTGAAGACACTCGTCGGTGCCGACAACTTCTATCACGGCGTCTCCGTCGATGAGCACAACCTCGCCGAGATGGTGATCAAGATTCTCAAAGACGGCCCCGCCCGTACACCATCGATGCGCGAAGTGGAGAACGCTGACGCTGTCTTCATTCTGGGAGAAGACCTCACCAACACCGCGCCGATGATGGCGTTGGCCGTGCGGCAGGCGGTAAGAGAAAAACCACTTACCGATATTGAACAGTCCTCCATCCCACGATGGCACGATGCCGCCGCTCGGGAAATCATCCAGGACAAAAAAGGACCGTTGTACATTGCATCCGTCAGCACGACCAAACTTCACGAGGTGGCTACACGCACACTGGAAGCAGCACCGGACGACATCGCCCGGCTGGGTCATGCTGTCGCGCACATTCTTGATTCCTCGCTGCCGCCGGTTGAAAACCTTCCCGGGCACGTGGCCACGCTTGCTGAAGAAGTCGCCCGCGCACTGCTGGCGGCCAAACGACCGGTCATCATTGGCGGCATGTCGTGCGATTGTGCAACGGTGATCAAAGCCACTGCCAACGTAGCATGGGCGCTCCACCAAAAGAATCCAGCGACCGGCATTGTGCTTACGCTGCCAGAGTGCAACTCGATGGGACTGGCGATGATGGGGGGGCATCGCCTCAACTCCGCGTTCAACGCGGTGATCAATGGCCACGCCGATACGGTCATCGTCATTGAGAACGATCTCTACCGCCACGCAAAAGCGGACGTCGTTGACAAGTTCTTTGACAAGTGCAAGCAGGTAATTGTGATGGACCACACGCCTCACGGAACGACGGACAAGGCGGACATCCTCATCCCCGCGGGTACCTTTGCCGAATCCGATGGCACGCTCGTCAACAATGAGGGACGTGCGCAAAGATTCTTCCAGGTGCACGAGTGTTCCCCGGAAATTCAGGAGAGCTGGCGCTGGCTGCTGCGCTTTGCGGACGAAGCGAAAATCGACCCTATCAGCAACTGGAAAAATTTTCAGGATGTTTCGCAAGCGATCAGCGCGGAGGAGCCGCTGCTGACGGGCGTCGAACGGGTGGCGCCGCCGCCGGACTTTCGCATCGCCGGTCAAAAAATTCCGCGTGCACCACACCGATACAGCGGTCGTACGGCCATGCACGCGCACATCCACGTCAGTGAAGAGAAACCGCCGGAAGACCCCGACTCGGCCTTGTCGTATACAATGGAAGGCTACAGGGGGCAGGCGCCCTCGTCGATGATCCCGTACTTCTGGGCGCCGGGATGGAATTCCGTGCAGTCGATCAACAAGTATCAGAAAGAAATAGCCGGACCGTTGCGTGACGGCGATCCGGGCATCCGCCTCATTGAACCGTCGCCGAATGGCGCACCCCATTACTTCACCGATCTGCCCGCGGCTTTCATCCCGTTGCAGCATCACCTCTGGATGGTGGCATTGCATCACATTTTCGGATCGGAGGAACTAAGTGCGCGCGGCAAAGCTGTGGCCCGGCGTGTGCCCGACCATTATGTGATGCTGAATCAACAGGATGCAGACGCCCTCAGCCTGTCACGCGGAAGTGTGCTCGAATTCGAAGTAGACCGGCATACGTACGCGCTGCCGGTCGCTGTTAACGACTCGCTTCCCAAGGGAGTAGCGGGTTTGCCTTACGGTCTCCCCGGCCTTCCGTTTATCGATCTTCCCGCATGGGCCATACTTAAAACAAATGCTTCATCATGAGTGAGCCTGTTAACCCCGTATGGATTGTGATCGCCGTGCTCGGCGGTGTGATGCTTGTCGCTCCCGGACTCATCTGGCTCGAACGCCGCATGCTCGCACTGTGGCAGGATCGCTACGGGCCGAACCGCGCGGGACCGTTTGGATTACTCATCGTGCTGGCGGATACGCTAAAACTCTTCTTTAAACAAGACTGGATTCCGCCGTTCGCAGACAAAAAAGTTTTCGTCATCGCGCCGGCGATCGTCATGACCGCGGCACTAATGGGGTTTGTCATCATTCCCTTCGCTCCCGGCTTCGTCGTTTCCGATCTCAACATTGGCATTCTCTTCTTCCTCGCCTCCTCTTCGATGGGCGCGTACAGCATCATCCTCGGAGGCTGGGCGTCGAACAACAAATATGCACTGCTCGGCTCCATGCGCGGTGCAGCACAAATGATTTCGTACGAAGTGTTCATGGGACTGGCGCTCATGGGCGTAGTCCTTCTTGCCGGATCGTTCAGTCTTCATACCATCGTCGAAGCGCAGCGCGATATGTGGTTCGTCATTCCTCAGTTTGTTGGCTTTGTCATCTTTCTGATCGCCGGCATCGCGGAGACACACCGCCTCCCGTTCGACATTCCAGAATCGGAAAGCGAAATCATTGCAGGCTTCCACTCCGAATATTCGGGGATGAAGTTCGGAATGTTCTTCGTGGGCGAATACGTGGGCATCATTCTCATTTCAAGCCTCACCGTCGCCCTCTATTTCGGCGGCTGGCTGGGACCCGACTTTCTCCCGCCGGCGGTATGGTTCATCTTAAAAACATTCGTGTTCATCTCGCTCTTTATACTATTGCGCGCGTCACTGCCCCGCCCGCGATACGATCAGCTTATGGACTTCGGATGGAAAATATTGCTGCCGCTCACCATCATTAATCTGATGGCAACTGCTGCGGTGGTGTTGGTTATTGGAAATTAGAAATTGGTCATTGGGCATTAGGCATTAGGCACTGGGCATTGGGCACTAGGCACTAGGCATTGGGCATTGGGGATTAGGGATTAGGGATTGGGCATTGGAAATTGGGAAGGGGAACGGTAATACTCGGTGTACACTTCCCCGATTGTCAACTGTCAATTGCCAATTGTCAATTGAGCGTCGGCATCGCGCGAGGGATAAGGGCATTAGGCATTGGGCACTGGGCATTGGGCATTGGGAAGGGGACGGTAATACTCGGTGTACACTTCTCCGATTGCCAATTGCCAACTGCCAACTGTCAATTGAGCGTCGGCATCGCGCGAGGGATAAGGGCATTGGGCATTGGAAATTGGGAAGGGGAACGGTAATACTCGGTGTACACTTCCCCGATTGTCAACTGTCAATTGCCAATTGTC
>CAYMWA010000168.1:0-7629 GCA_964393795.1 uncultured Roseivirgaceae bacterium | reverse complement strand
AATTCGCTCGAATATATCTCCTCTGCTGGCCTGGGTGTTTTCATGTCATACATTGAAGAGTTCAAAGATCAGAATATCTCTATGGTGCTGTATGGAATGAACGAAAGGGTCGCAAACACTTTCGAGATACTCGGCTTGCATGAATTGTTGAAGATTGGTAAGGATAAGGTACAGGCAAAGCGCATGGTCGATGAACTATAAACAGAAAGTCGGTTGTAACATTGAAAACCTGAAGGGTGTCCGCGATTTCATTCGCACGGCCCTGAAGGGACATGGAGTGGCTGATTTGCAGATCAGTGAAATCGTGCTGGCGCTTGATGAAATGTGCTCCAACCTGATGATCCATTCACACCGATGTAATCCTGAAGAACTTTTCGAAATCAACATCATCCTGAAAAAAGGCGACCCGATCGTCTTCGAAATAATCGACGATGGAAATACGTTTGATATCAACCAGTTTGCGGAGCCCGACGTCGACAACCTTGTACACCAGAAGCGGAAAGGGGGTCTCGGTATACGGCTGGTAAAATCCATCATGGACAAAATCGAGTATCAGAACCGCAGCGGCAAGAATGTCTGCCGCCTCACCAAGAACATCGACTACAAATAAATGCTGATGACCGCTTTAAAAAGAAGCGCAGTTTTTTGTCTGCTTTCTTGTATGGTTGCGCTTACGGCCAGCGCGCAACATAAGGCCGAACCCGAAACTTTGTTTACCGTCAACAAAAGACCTGTCTCCAGCGAAGAATTTGTCTACCTCTATCGCAAAAATCATCAACATAAACCGGAACAGTTTACAACGGCCAGCGTGGCCGAATACCTGGACCTCTTCATCCGGTACAAACTCAAAGTCGAAGAAGCGCGCAGCAGGGGTCTGGATACGACCGCCCGTTTCCGCCAGGAGTTTGGCACCTACCGCAATGAGCTTTTAAAACCTTATCTGCCCGACGCACGGATGATCGACAGCCTCGTAGCATTGACTTACGAGCGGCTGCAATCTGAAGTCAGAGCCGCCCACATTCTTATTGCCCTGGCACCGACTGCCTCCCCCGCCGACACGCTGGCCGCGTACGAAAAGATCATGGCCTTGCGGGCACGTGCGCTCGCAGGGGAGGACTTTGGATCGCTTGCCGCTCGCTACTCCGACGAACCACGGGCGGATGAGACAAATGGAGACCTCGGGTATTTTACGGCGATGCAGATGGTTTTTCCGTTTGAACAGGCTGCCTACCTTACGCCCGTCGGTAGCGTGAGTGCACCGGTGCGCACGCAGTACGGCTATCACCTGGTGAAAGTACTCGACCGCCGCCCCGCACGCGGTGAAGTAGAAGTCTCCCACATCATGGTCCGGACTGATGGATCTGACGGGGACGATGTAGCCCGAAACAAGATTTTTGATATCTACGATAAACTGAAGAAGGGTATGCCCTGGGATGACGTATGCAGCGCGTATTCCGAGGACGCCAATACGCGCGACCACGGCGGCCGCCTCAGGCCGTTCGGTGTCCGCGGAATGTCGTCGGCGCCACAATTTCAGGAAATGGCTTTTGCACTCAATAAGGTGGGTGAAATTTCGGACCCTGTGAAGACGCCATTCGGATGGCACATCCTTCGCCTGGAGCGAAAAATTTCGCTGCCCTCTTTTGAAGACATTAAACCCTCCCTTACCCAGCGTGTGAGCCGCGATGAGCGCGTGAACATATCGCGTGAAGCCCTGCGACAAAAAATGCGGTTGGCTTTCGGCTTTACTGAAAATGCTGCGGTCAAACAGCGGTTGATCAACCTTGCGCAAGCCATTCTTGCCGACAGTGCTGTCGCGGCTGAATGGCAAGATGCCACCCTCTTCAAACTGAAAGACCAGTCTTACCCTGTTAAGGATTTTCTTCAATTTGTGGCCGGGCACAAAGGAGTACACACGCCGGGGACCGACGACCAAAAACTTGAAGCATTACTGACGGAGTACGCAGATGCGAAGATGCTCGATCTGATGGAACAAAAGGTCAAAAGGGAATCGCCGGAGTATAAATGGCTACTGAAGGAATACTACGAGGGCATATTGCTTTTCGATATTATGGAAAAGGAGGTCTGGAACAAGGCCATGCAGGATTCGGCAGGCCAGTTGGCGTACTACGATGCGCATCGGAATGACTACCAGGCCGGTGAACGAATGGTCGGAACGATCTACAGTACCGAGTCTGAACAGGCGCTTGCGGAACTGAAAAGGGCCCTCGAAACCAATGGTCCGGGCGTAGCAGAATTGCTTGCCCAATATCGGATTCGGTCAGACTCCGGTGCTTTTGAAAAGGATGACCGCACCATCCTCAGTCAGATAAGTTGGGAGCCGGGAACGCACCTGTCGGAATATAAAGGGATTCACTACCTGGTGGACATTACCGACATGCTGCCGCCTGGAGGCGAAACTTTTGAGGAGGCGCGCGCATCTGTTATTTCAGACTATCAAACCTTTCTTGAAGATTCGTGGATACGCGAACTTAAACGTAAATTTGGAGTCAAAGTGAAAAAGAGGGCCAAAAAGCGGGTTTTTGCTGAATTGGTGGTTAAATAATGGGTGCATAACAACATGACGAGGTTTTTGCCAACGGTTTTACTCATTGCCCTTGTTGCAGGAAGTTGTGATCTGATCAGAATGAAAGACCAGCGACTGGGCGAGTTTGACAATCGCGAACCGGTGGCACGGGTGAATAACGCCTATCTGTACAAGGATGAGCTGGCGGGGATCGCCGCATTCGGATCTTCGAAAGAAGACAGCGCGGCCCGCGTGGAGGCCTATATAGACAGCTGGATACGAAAAGAATTACTCATTCAGGAAGCGACGCGCAAAATCAATATTAACGAAGCGGAAGTGGAGCGGAAAATTCTTGACTATCGCTATAGCCTGATCGCTTATGAATACCAGTCGTACTATATCAAGCAGCACCTCGATACGGTTTTTAGCGACGAAGAGATCAGGCAGTACTACGAAGACAACATTGACAACTTTATCCTGAAGCAAAACATTGTACGGGCCACGTTCATCAAGGTGCCCAGAAATGCGCCGAAACTGGATAAGCTCAAAGGTTGGGTCACATCGGATAACCCTGAGGACAGAAAGGACCTCAAGTCGTATTGTCTCAGCTTTTCGGTGGCTTACCATATTGCGGACTCTACATGGATGATTTTTGACGACCTGGTACGCAGCTCGCCATTGATGGAAATTCCGAACAAAGTGCATTTCCTACAGACGAATCCGTACTACGAAACAATGGATGACAACTATTTGTATGTGCTCAAGGTGAATGAATACCGGATTTCCGACAATGTATCACCGTTGGAGTTCGTTACCGATGAGATCGAAAACATTATTTTAAACAAGAGAAAGGTCGAGCTTGCCAAGCGACTGGAAGATGAGGTTTACGAAAATGCACTTGAACAAAAAGATTTTGAAATCCTTACCCAATAGGTTCCTTTTCGCCACTGTTGCGCTCTCGGCAGTGATGGTTTTTTCTGCCCACAAGCTGGTGGCGCAGGATGGTTTCGTCGTGGATGAAATTGTTGCAAAGGTCGACAACTACATCGTTCTGAAATCGGAGGTCGAACGGATGTATCAGGACTACCTGACCAATGGCAATCCGCCATCGCAGCAGGCGCGGTGTGAGATACTGGCGCTGATCACGCGCAACAAGCTGATGCTTGCTAAAGCGGAGATCGACTCTGTTGTGGTTCTTGACGCGGAAGTGGATATGAATACACAGCGACGGATGGACATCATTCTTGCCCAGTCGGGAAGAACAGCGCTGGAGTTGGAGGAGATTTACGGCAAGCCCCTTGAGCAAATCCGGTCCGAGTTGCGCGACCAGGTCAGGGAGCAGATGATCGTGCAAAAGATGGAGGAAACCATTACTGCTGATATTTCCGTTACGCCGGCGGAGGTGAAAAGGTTCTTTAACCGGTTTCCCAAAGATAGCCTGCCCTACTTTTCGGCTTCCGTTGAGGTGGCGCAGATTGTGCGTGAAGCCAAGGTGAGCGAGGAGCAAAAGACCATTACCCGCAACCAGCTGCTGGACATCAGAAGTCGTATTCTCGCGGGCGAAGACTTCGCTACACTGGCGCGTAAGTATTCCGACGACCCCAGTGTGCTGTCGAACGGTGGCGAGATGGGATGGGTCGGCCGGGGGCGCATGGTGCCTGAGTATGAGGCCATGGCTTTCAAATTAAAACCCGGTGAGGTCTCCATGCCTTTCGAATCGCCTTTCGGAATTCACATCATGCAATTAATCGAGCGACGTGGGAACGAGTACAACTCCCGGCATATCCTCATTTCTCCCAAACCGTCGAATGCCGATCTGGAGCGGGCCACTAATTTTCTCGACAGCATCCGGACATTGATTGTCAATGACAGCATCACCTTTCAGAAGGCGGCGAAGGAGTACTCCGATGATGTCGGCACAAAAGGGAGCGGCGGCTTTTTTTCCGACCAGGATGGTGGAATGAGCCTTACCGTCGATGAGCTGGATCCCGGGATTTTCTTCCGTATCGATTCGATGAAGGTCGGCAGCATCTCAAGGCCGATTGTATACAGAACTGAAGACGGTAAGGATGCGGTCAGAATTCTCTACTACAAATCAAGAACCCCTCCTCACCAGGCGTCGCTGAAGCAGGACTATCACAAAATTCAGGTCGCCGCCCTTAATGAGAAGAAACACAAAATTCTCGAAAAGTGGTTCAGGGAGGCCCGGCGCGATGTTTTTATTAACATCGACCGGACATACGACTATTGTGGTATCCTGAACTGATTTCTGCGACCCTTTTCTTCTGTAGTTTTTGTAGCTTGCGGTAATCACTATGGAAAGAATGCTGGATGACGTAATTCCGTCTGCTGATTTGGCACGCCCTTGTCAGACCTGCACAGTTTTGCCTTTTTGGACGTTGAACGTATAACCGCACCGGTGTTAGCTGACAAACCCACCATAACGCATCATGGCTCATCGGTAAAACGCTTCCGATATATCATCTTTTTGCGTGATATCCTTATTCTGGCCGTGACAACGTTTGGAGGAGCGCAGGCACATCTGGCCTATTTTCACAAGGTGCTGGTGAAGAAGCGTGGCTACCTTACAGACGCCGAGCTGATGGAGATGAATTCGTTGTGCCAGATCCTGCCCGGTCCGGCGTCCACGCAAACGCTCGTCGCTATCGGGTTTAAAATTGGCGGTCCAAACCTCGCCTATCTGACGCTTCTTGTGTGGATCCTGCCCGCGGTGATATTGATGACCGGCGCGGCTATATTCATGTCGGCTATTCAAGAGCGAAACTGGTCGACAGAATTTACGCGCTATATTCAGCCGATGGCTGTCGGTTTTGTCAGTTATGGGGCTTACGTCATCAGCCTGAAAACGGTCAACACCAGAACGGGAATCGGCCTGATGATCATCGCCGCGGTGGTTTCGTACTACATTCAGACGCCGTATATCTATCCAATCATCATTATCGGTGCGGGATTGGTGACTGCACTGAAGTTTAAATCACAGCCCAAAGAGGAGAAACAACGCATACATGTCAATTGGTCCAACCTGTTGCTCTGGGCGGGCGTTTTGGTGTTTGCGGCCGCACTCGGGGGCATCACCAAGGCCTTGCCGGTGAAGCTGTTCGAAAACTTCTATCGAAGCGGAAGTCTGGTATTTGGCGGGGGGCAAGTGCTGGCGCCGCTGCTGTATACGGAATTTGTCGAGGTCAAGGATGGGGATGATACCAAAGTAGGCGCCTTGAGAAGCCGACTTAAGGAGAAATACTCGCCCAAACCCTATCACACGCCGATTTCGCACAACGAGTTTCTTTCCGGCTACGCAATAGCACAGGGCTTGCCGGGACCGTCATTCTCGTTCAGTGCCTACGTTGGCGCATTGTCGGCGCGAAACTACGGGGTGCCCGGTGAGATTATGGGCGCGTTCATGTCGGCGGTGGGCATCTTTCTCCCAGGCACGTTTATGATATTCTTTGTGATTCGCTTTTGGGATAGTCTCAAGAAATACCGGCCGGTGCGCGCTTCGCTCGAGGGGGTGACGGCGGCAGCAGCAGGGCTGGTGGCGGCCTCTGCCATCATCCTGTTTCAGCCATTGGAAAACACGGTCCTCAACTTTAGCGTAACAATTGTTACGTTTTGCCTCCTCGTATTTACGAAAGTGCCTTCGCCGCTGATTATTCTTGGCGGTCTCTTGCTGGGACTGTTCATAGCCTGATTAGCAGTAGCGTTTATTACTTCCTTCCGCCGTAGAAGAGGGTGAAGAAGAATACCGGGAAGACCGAGTAATTCTTGGTGGTGGGGATCAGTTCGATTTTCTTCGTATAGGCATCGAGGAGGAATCCGGCCTCGAATCCCGTCACCTGGCTCTTGATGGTTCCCATCTCGAAATTCAATGCGGCTTTCGCATTGGCGCCAAGGGTAATGGTCGATTCGCCCAGCCCCTCAAAGAGCCTTCCGGGGCCGTAGATCTGGTCAGCCCGAATGGATTCGTCATACTGTCTGCGCAAAGTCACGACGCCTCCGGCATCGGCGCCGGTTTCAACGTAGTAGGGCGCCACGATGCCCAATGATGGGCCGGCAGCAAAAACCGCCTTGATCTCCACGCCTTTTTGCGGTGCTTTCTTGAACAGGATCAGGTCACGACCATACTGAAGGCGCAAGGCATAAAGGTAGTTGCTCTTTCCGTAGATAAAGATGTTGCCGGTTTGTGAGTGGACGCGCTGCTCTTGCGGATGTTTTACATTCATGATCTCCAGTCCGTAGCTCTCCAGTATCCGGTCGCTCACCTTCCGGGCTTTCTTGAAGGCAAAACCGCCGATCAATCCACCATAGGTGTTCTTGTTAATCCCCCATGTGAATTCGGAATTGTATTCATAGCTGTCCTGTGTTTGAGCATTTACCTGGTAGGCCAATGTAAGGCAGGACAGACAGAACAAAAGAGCGTAGACAGGATAGCGCTTCATCTCGCGTAAGCTTTCAGATTAGAAATATACTCTAAACTCGTACCAACCCCAAATATTCAATCAAAACAATCTTCATCACGCAGCCGAAAAAGTGCGCTGTGGGCGCTTATGGCCGTTCTTACGACTTACGGCTCCGTTTTGACTGCCAACCCGATCCGGTCGAAGGCGATGTCATAGTGCGAAAGATCGAGTACAGATTTTCCGTTGCGGATCACCAGGACCTGTGGCGATTGATGTTCAACGTTAAACACCGCCGATACGTTGTCGGATACACTCCGGTAGGCCAACAGGTCGAGAAAATAGCGCTTCACCTCTCCTGCCACCGAAGCATCCCAATGCCTCTCCAGACGGTCGAACGCCGACCGGCTGATGTTGCAACGCGTGCTGTGTTTGTAAATTAATACAGGGCCCTTTTGAGATTCAAGGATGATTTCATCTAACTGACCAGCATCCTTCAATGGTATCCACTCCATTTATTTATCTATATGAACTTGTTCCTGAAAAAAAATTGACAATTGACAGTTGACAATTGACAATCAGGGAAGTGCATGCCTCTGGTTCCAACTACTAATTTCCAATGACCAATGCCTAACTCCTAACTCCCAATGACTAATGACCAATGACCAACTTCCAATCCCCAATGCC
>CAYMWA010000167.1:4779-7791 GCA_964393795.1 uncultured Roseivirgaceae bacterium | reverse complement strand
GCGTGAAGAGAAACTACATTGGCCCAGCGCTACCCATATCAGCACGAACACGACGATGGTGCCCAGACATCCACCGCCGAGCTTTTTCGCTCCATACCCCGCTATCAACGCGCGAAAAAAATTATTCATTGCAGTTTTATGACCGTACTTTAAAAACCTATGCCACACACATTTATGCAGCCCTTTACAGGGAAATCCGCACGCAAAGCCCCTACGCTCAGAACAGCGCCTCGAAAAGCTTCCATATCCCAAATACAAGGGCACCGGTCAGCAGTAGCGCTGCAAGTACCAACCCGACCAGAAGTCCGGTACCGGATCCCTGATGCTTCCCTTCGTAGTAATGCTCCTTCAGCAAACGGACATTGCGCTCGTTAGCGCGATAAAAAACGTCAAACACGGTCCCCACCAGGGGTATCGCCCCGATGGCCGTGTCAAGGGCGGCATTGAGCATCATCTTTATGACTACCTTGCGACTTGCACCGTGGGTGTGCATGGTGTAGATCAGCATGCCGGAAATCGCAAAGCTGATCAGGTCGCCAACAAAAGGAAGGAGGCTGAGAATCGGGTCGAGGCCAAATCGAATGCCCGAGCCGGGAATTTCGAACCGCGAATCCATCAGCCGTGCAATCCGCTCGAAATGTTGGAGTGATGCCGGCCGCTTATGACGTTCGCCGGGCGTGTAAACTACGCGGACATTTGGTTCCATGTCTCCACCACGAGAAAAATGATGCCAGCCGGCATTACCACAACTCTGTAAAATTCAATATATTGATCCCTGCACAAAACCCGGAATCATTGCAATGACCTCATTATGAAGCATCAAGACGACCTTTCCCTTTTGCACCATCCTGTTGACAGCGACTTTTTACCTGCGCTTTCGCGCGACGCGTGGGAGCAGTATAAATTGACGGATGACCAGATCGACTTCTTTAACGAGAATGGCTACCTGCCGAACATCCGGATCCTCGACGAGGCACAGGTGACACAGCTCAATGCGGAACTGGAGGAGATCCGGGATCCTGCGCATCCCAAGCACCATTTGTTCTATGAGTTCCACAGCAACGAATCGGCTGATCCCAACGCTGTGCTGTTTCACTCACTGGGTCACTGGCGCATCACGCCCGGCTTCCATGATGTGCTGTGGCATCCGGCTTTTATCGTGGCCGCCAGTCAGCTGCTGGGCAACAAGGCCGTGCGATTCTGGCATGACCAGCTGTTCTGCAAGCCTGCCCATCACGGTGGCGTCGTGGCCTGGCATCAGGACTACAGCTACTGGACGCGTACCAAACCAATGCAACACCTGACCTGCTGGGTAGGGCTCGACGATGTATCTGTTGAAAACGGTTGTCTCTACTACATTCCCAAAAGCCACCGCTGGGGACTGCTCGACAAGCCGGAACTCGCGGGCGACATGGAGGGTATCAACGCCTTCCTCACCGCTGAACAGAAAGAGGATTTCAAAAACAAGGTGCCCGTGGAGATGAAGAGGGGATACGCCACCTTCCATCATCCACTTATGATGCACGGGTCATACGAAAATAAATCGCCGCGGCCGCGAAGGGCGTTTGTGCTGAATGTCTTCGCAGACGACACCCGGTCAGATACCGACAGTGAATTGCTTGCAGGCGTACCGGTGATCGCGAAAGGAAAAAAGATGGAAGGCCAGTTCTTTCCGCTCCTGTACGAAGCCCAGTTGTAAAGAGTGTGCTTCGAGATCAACTTCCGGGAAGTTAATACTTGCTTTTCGATCCTTTACGCTTCATTCTGATAGTAGATCTTGTAATACTTGCGTCCGTCGGGATCAACGCCTTTTTCGATAAGGTCTTTGTCGCCGTGGATGTAGATGTGGAAGTTGCGATCGAGTTTTAGAACGCTCTTGAAGATTCGCGACTGCTTCTTTACGGCGTTAGTCGAAATCTCGAATTCACTGACGACGTTTAGGTCGTGTTCGTTCTGGAAGTCGCCTTTGAATTTTCTGAAGGAGGTAATAACCTCCTGGTGCTCAAAGACATCGTTGGCGAAGTCCTGTTCGTTGAACTGCTCGTTCTTCTTAAAATAGTTGATGGAGCGATTGAGGTAGTCGATCTTGTCGGCCTTTGACACCTCAAACTCTTCGTCAAGGCGTTCGGTAACAAAATCCTTCGCGAGGTTGAGGTAGTTCTGTGTTTGAAAGTAATTATCCGCGACCGGTTTCAGCTTGAGAAATTCGTCTTTCCAGTACTGGGCCTCACCACCCGTGCTCTGGTTGTCAATAATACAGACGCGGTAGCCTTCTTGTTCGTGCGTGTCGAAAATCAGGCAGGCTTTATCGGGCTTCTTGACGCTGATTCCTTCGTCGTGGTTGACCCCGAACCACGCATCTTCCTGAAAAACCTTCAGGAACGATTCCCTGTTCTCCGACTTGAAAATACCGATGGCGTCGGTCACCTCATTGTCGATTACACAGCTATCGAAATACGCCACGTAAAGTTCGCCACTCCTGATTTTAGGATGGTTCGAATAAGTGTAGAGGATGTTGGCGATGTCTTTCGACTTCTTCACGAATCCCTTCGTACTCCTGAACAGCGTCGATGCAATTGAATGGAGTTCATTGAGATCCAGTGAAGTAACATGATGAAACTGATACATTACCGGATCCCGGAACGGCGTCAGAAAATACTTTTCCAGGACGTCTGACAGGTTCGGCTGTCCGGAAATGTCGGCGAGCTCATCCGACAAAACCACGTTTTCTTCCAATAGTCTGTTCCCAACCTTGTGAATAATCAGCTTCTGCAGTTGCGCTTGTGTGAGGTCTAGCATGGTCGCATTTGTTGTTACGTTGGCAAATTGACTGCAATAATAGTCAATAGTCGATAGTCCATGGTCGATAGTCCATAGTCCATGGTCGATAGTCATTGGAAGTAGAATGACGATGCAAACTGTATCCCCCACTTAAAACTTAACACTTAACACTTAACACTTAACACTTAAAACTTAAAACTTAAAACTTAAAACTTAGAACTTAATACTTAA
>CAYMWA010000167.1:0-4679 GCA_964393795.1 uncultured Roseivirgaceae bacterium | reverse complement strand
AACTTAATACTTAATCCTCGGTCGCTTCGTTAAAGTTTCGATTCTGAACCAAATCTTCGATGGGATGAAACTAGTTTTCCTCTTTGTCGGCACCATGGGCCTATGTTCGCTGGCGCAGGCGCAATCTTACCTGAAAATCGGCGGCGGATATGCTTTTCCGCTCGCGTCGAATCCACTGGGCAAGAACCATCTGGACGTTTATCTTCGGGAGACGAATCCGGAAACGGGATACTACGAACCTTCCGTCCAACTGACAGAAGAAGAGGTGCGCGGTTCTTACAGCACCGGCATGGTTTCGTCCGTCACTTTCGGTCATGTTTTTTCTTCGAAGATCGGGGTGGAAATCAGCGTTGGGTACGTCTTTGGAAAATCCTATGAAACGACGTCCGTCAGCGAAGAACGTATCGACGACGAGCTTCGGTATTCAGGCAAAACGACGCAGTCATGGCGTGGGGAGAATGCCTTCATTGCGCCGGCACTGCTGCTCACTGCCGGAGAGGGATGGGTTAAGCCGTATCTTACGGCAGGACCTGTTTTCGCCTTTGCGTCGATAGACGAAAAGTACCGGCACCACTCCGAGTTCGATGTGAACCCGGTTCCTACTGTTCGCGATGAAAAGTATTCAGGTGGCATCTCGCTTGGCCTTCGCGGTGCCGGCGGACTCGACTTCCAATTGGCAGAGAAGGTACACCTCTTCTCCGAAGTTGCGTTCACAGGCATGAGCTATTATCCGAAAGAAAAGGAGACGGTGAAATACGAGATGGACGGTGAGGATATTTTGAGCACATGGTCAATCCATCAAAGAAAGACGGAGTACGTAAGGAAGATCGAGACCGACACCCGGTCTGAAAAGACACCTTCGGACCAACCCGAAAAAGCGCTGCGCCAAAGTTTTGGTATGAGTGCCCTTATGGTCACTGCCGGGTTGAAATTCGCATTGTAGAACCTTCGGGCGGCGCTGTGGGTTGCAGGGCTTGTTGCGTTTCCCGTACTTTGATCTATGAGCGAATCGCCGCTGACATCTGCACCCATATCGGCCACCACAAAGAGGGTCACCATCAAAGCAGGTGGACAGCGTGTCGCTACCATTGACATTCTCCGCGCACTGACGATGGTGTTGATGGTATTTGTAAACGACCTGTGGTCACTGACGGGCATTCCTTCCTGGCTTGGTCACGTCGACGCCGGCGTTGACGGGATGGGGCTTTCCGATGTCGTTTTTCCCGCCTTTGTTTTCATAGTCGGGTTGTCCATCCCTTATGCTTTTGAAAACAGGAGAAAAAGAGGCGACACTGACCGCGACCTCGTGAAGCATGTGCTGGTACGCACAATTGCCTTGCTGGTCATGGGGGTGTTCCTGGTGAATGGTGAATCGATCAACGCGGCGGCAACGGGCATGCCCCGTGGATATTGGGGGCCGATTTGCTGCCTTTGTTTCATTCTCATCTGGAATGCTTATCCGTCCACCACAAAACCGGCGGTGAAATACGGTCTTCGTACAGTCGCGATCCTCACGTTGATCGGCCTTGCGGTGATCTACCGCGGTGGTCCGGACGATGCGCTTCACTATTTTGGCCCGCAGTGGTGGGGCATCCTTGGCCTGATCGGATGGGCCTATCTCGCCGGCGGGCTGATTGCTGTTTTTGCCCATGACAACTTCCGCGTGATAGGTGTCTCGTGGTTCTTCTTCAGCGCACTCAGCATCATGTTCCATCTGGGATGGGTGCCAGAGATCCTTTCCTTCGTCCCGACACCCATCCGGGGAGGAACGCTGACGGGGCTCACCCTTGGCGGGATCATGACCGCGATGATCTTCAGGCATTACCGAACCCGGGGCGACAACAAGACACTTTCCCTCGTTCTGCTCGGATTTTCTTTGTTGTTGATCGGCCTGTCGCTCATCACGCGGCCATACTGGGGCCTGTCCAAACTTGCTGAAACCCCTGCGTGGCTGTTTCTCTGCAGTGCCCTCACGATCATCGCCTTTGTAGTCGTATACTGGATAGCAGATATGAAGCAAAAGGCGCACTGGTTCGCCTTCCTCAAGCCGGCAGGCGTCGCTACGTTGCTGTGTTATCTCGTTCCCCATTTTGCCTACTTTGCGAAACGCGTGGCGGGTATTAGCCTGCCGGATTTCATGCTGTACGGAGGAATTGGATTGCTGAAGTCGCTGCTGTTTGCCTTGCTCTGCGTGTTCGTCACCGGCGTGCTGATTCGCGTGGGCATTAAATTGAAATTGTAGTCCTGTCGCGCAACGCGGTGCGCGCTTTTTCCGTTGAGAATGATCTCGCGCTTTAATAATTAACAGATTTTACAACCCAGCCACAAAATGCAGACTATCCTGGGTGCCAATGGCACCATCGGCACAATTCTCGCCAGTGAACTGACGAAGTACACTTCCAAAATCAGACTTGTAAGCCGTCATCCGAAGAAGATAAACGCGACGGATGAATTGTTTCCCGCCGACCTTTCCGACCCCGCCATGGTGGCGAAGGCCGTCGAAGGCTCTGAAGTGGTCTATCTCCTTGTAGGCTTCGACTACAAACTCAAAGTGTGGCAGGAGCAATGGCCCAAACTGATGCGGGCGACCCTTGATGCTTGTATCGCCAATCAGGCACGGCTTGTGTTTTTCGACAACGTTTATTCATACGACCTCAGCGCTATCGGCCACATGACGGAAGAATCACCCATTAATCCGCCAAGCCGCAAGGGAAAAGTGCGTCAACAGGTTGCCGACATGCTGTGGCAAGAAGTAAATGAAGGAAACGTTTCAGCCCTGATCGCCCGGGCGGCCGATTTCTACGGGCCTCACAATGAAAAGAGTTTTCTTATCGAAGCCGTCTACAAGAACCTGAAAAAAGGAAAGCGCGCCAACTGGTTTGCTGCTGCGGACAAGAAACATTCGTTCACCTATACGCCCGATGCAGCGCGCGCAACGGCGTTGTTGGGCAACACGCCCGATGCCTTTAATCAGGTCTGGCATGTTCCAACTGCCGCACCGGCGCTCACGGGAAAAGAGATGGTGGAGCTGTTTACCTCCGAAATGAAGATCGAAAATAAAGGCGTGTCCGTGCTGCCGGCCTGGATGGCGGGATTGATTGGCCTCTTCGTACCGTTCATGAAGGAAATGGTGGAGATGATGTACCAGTACGACCGCGATTACGTGTTCGACTCATCAAAGTTCGAAAAGCGCTTTAACGTCAAGCCCACCGGCTATCAAGCGGGCGTACGGAAGACCATCGCGGCCGATCAATAAGGCACCCTTCCGCGGGTAGCACAGCGACGGGGTTGGCATTGCTTTTATCCCATAACGGCATAAACCTGAAAATGCAGGTTAACCAATCTCATTAAATGCGAAAGTTTGTTGCGGGAGCTCTAAGAAAGGTCAACAATTCTTATTGGCTGCGGTCCGGATCCTACACCTTCATGAATAAGGTGTCGGTGGTGTTTTTCGGCTTTATCAATTTTTATATCCTCATTCGCCTCCTGTCAAAGGAAGACTTCGGCGCGTGGGTTCTTTTTATGTCGATTGCCGCACTGATGGAGACCATCAAGCGTGGATTTATCCGAAACCCGCTTATCCGGTATCTTACGTTGTCACCCGCTCAAGCGACGCGCATCCAGACTGCATCGCTGGTACTCAATGTGTTGACCAACGGATTAGAACTGACCGTACTCTTCCTGTGTTCGATCTTCCTGAGTGACTTCTGGAATGTTCCTGAACTGACCTCGCTGTTCAGGATCTACATGCTCACAACGGTATTTATCATTCCGATCAACCACTTCGATATCGTTCAGCATGCAAAGCTTCAGTTCAAAGGACCATTCGTCAGCAACTTTGTCCGGCATTTCGGATTGTTTCTGTTTATCATGATCGTATTTGTCTTTGATCTACCGATGCGGCTCGACCATTTGGCCTATGCCCAGTTGGCCGCGGTGATGCTCTCCGCGTTCGTATCGTTCAAATATGCGCGGAAACACCTCCGCATTGCACCAGTGATAGACCGGAAATGGCTAAGTGAACTGCGCAATTACGGATTCTTCACGTTCGGGACCAACGTCAGTTCGATGATCAATAAAAACATCGACAGCTGGATGCTTGCCCGGATGATATCTTCCTCGGCCGTGACGGTCTTCAATCCGGCGATCCGTATTTCCAACCTTGTCGAGGTGCCGTCGGACACACTTACGCAGATCCTGTTTCCCAAGCTGGCGCAGCGGATTGCCGAAGAAGGTCCGGGGTCAGCGCGCTATCTTTACGAAAAGGCTGTTGGTACCATCACCGCTTGCATGCTGCCCGTCGTAATTTTCTTTATCGTGCTGGCAGATCCGGTCGTACAATTTGTGGCAGGTCCCGGTTTTGAAGAAACCGTGCCCATCCTGCAGATCACCATGTTGTACGGACTAATGATTCCGTTTAACCGGTTTTTCGGTATCACGTTGGATGCCATGGGCAGGGCGCGGACCAACTTTCTGCAGGTCGTGCGGAATGCGCTGATCAACATTGTGTCTAATTACTTCTTTATCAGCCATTTCGGTATCATCGGTGCTGCCTATGGCACATTTACAACCTATTTTGTCGTCGTCATACTCAACCAGATTTTTCTATATCGCTATCTGCATGTACGTTTCACAAGTGTGCTGAAGCACGTGATGGAAACCTACCTGAACGTTTTCGC
>CAYMWA010000166.1:0-7899 GCA_964393795.1 uncultured Roseivirgaceae bacterium | reverse complement strand
TTAACTCTTTCCGCGTCCATTAGTTTACCTGCCGCTTCCACCGGCAGGCCTCTTTAGTCGCAACGGTATCTCTATGCTCAACGACGTAACCAAACAAACAAACCAACCAACAAACAAACAAACAAACTGGCAACCAACAGACAACCAACCAACCGGCAACCGGCAACTGGCAACCGGCAACTGGCAACTGGCAACCGGCAACCGGCAACCGGCAACCGGCAACCGGCAACCGGCAACCGGCAACTGGCAACCGGCAACCGGCAACTAACAACATGCGCTTCCTCAAAACCATCTTCAGCAACATCTTCATCCTACCGATTCGGCTGTACCAGCTGATGCTTTCGCCGCTGTTGGGCACGCATTGCCGCCACACGCCTTCCTGTTCACAATACGCGATTGAAGCGATTGCCGAATGGGGCCCGATAAAGGGTATCTGGCTGGGATTAAAGCGAATTGCCCGCTGTCATCCCTGGGGAACCAGCGGCTACGACCCCGTACCGAAACGCAAAAAGAATTAGAAACGGGGCCTTGCCGGTTGCCAGTTGCCGGTTGCCAGTTGTTGGTTGGTTAGTTGGTTGGTTGGTTAGTTGGTTAGTTGGTTGCCGGTGAGCTATGGTTGCAAGTTTAACAAACCCAACAGAGAATATCCGATGCTAAAGACGGGTGAGGTAACGCCGCTGAGAAGCAGCACAGACCTCCGCAGACAGCGGAAAGGCGCCGCCATTCACGATTGCAAACGATAGCATGAAAATTAGTGCCTAATTATTGCAATCGATTCCTGTTTTCTTTGGTTTGGAAAACGTACATTTAACCGAATCTATACCCTACATATTTATGCCTGAATTTCAAATCAAGAAGAATTCCAAGAAGTATGACGTCTGCATCGTTGGATCCGGAGCAGGCGGAGGAATGGCTGCCTACACATTGGCGAATGCGGGAATCAAAGTGGTTCTGCTGGAAGCAGGTCCCATGTATGACCCGAAGAAAAATGTAACCCAATTGAAGTGGTCGTGGGAATCTCCGCGGCGTGGTGCGAGTACGCCATTGCGTCACTTCGGCGACTTCGACGCTGCCTATGGCGGATGGGAAATCGACGGTGAACCGTACACGCACAAGAACGGTACCGAGTTCGACTGGTTCCGCTCGCGCATGCTGGGAGGCAGGACAAACCACTGGGGCAGGATCTCCCTGCGCTTCGGTGAAAAAGATTTCAAACATAAAAGCGTTGACGGCCTCGGCGAAGACTGGCCTATCGGATACGAAGATGTCAAGCCCTGGTACGATAAGGTAGACCAACTCATCGGGGTGTTCGGTTCTGTTGAAAATATTCCTAACGAGCCCGACGGCATTTTCCTGCCGCCGCCAAAGCCGAGGCTACTCGACTTGTTCTTCAAGCAGGCTGGTGGTAAACTGGGAATTCCTGTCATCCCTTCAAGGCTCTCTATCCTTACCAAAGCGCTTCCGAACAACAACAAGCGGGGCTCTTGCTTCTTCTGCGCCCAGTGTAACCGTGGATGTACGGTTTACGCCGACTTCTCCTCCTCTTCCGTGCTTGTCAACCCTGCACTGGAAACCGGAAACGTCGATGTCATCCCCAACGCCATGGCTCGGGAAGTGATGACCGATGGTAACGGACAGGCTACAGGCGTTTCTTATATCAACAAGGACGACATGCAGGAGTACGTGGTCAACGCCAAAGTAGTCGTGCTGGCCGCCAGTGCCTGTGAATCGGCTCGCTTGTTGCTCAACTCAAAATCAAGCCACCATCCCAATGGATTGGCGAACTCGAGCAACGTAGTCGGTAAATACCTGCACGACTCTACCGGTGCTTCGATGGGTGGAATCCTTCCGCAATTGCTTGGCCGCAAGCGCTATAACGAAGATGGTGTCGGCGGCATGCACGTCTACACACCGTGGTGGCTTGACAACCGTAAACTGGATTTCCCTCGCGGATATCACATTGAATTCGGTGGCGGTATGCGGATGCCCGGTTACGGGTTCGGCTTCGGTATGCAAAACATGAACGGAAAATATCCGGGTCGCAACGGAGAGATGAAAGATGCCGGCGGATACGGCGCGTCGCTGAAAGATGACTATCGCTATTTCTACGGTGCCACCTTCGGTATGGCGGGTCGCGGCGAAGCCATCGCAAGGGAAGATAACTATTGTGAAATCGATCCTAACACGGTCGACAAGTACGGTATCCCGGTACTGCGCTTCCATTATAAGTGGAGCGACTACGAAATCAAGCAGGCGAAACACATGAAGGAAACGTTCGCCGAGATCATCCACGCGATGGGTGGCGTAGTCACTTACGGAAACAACGACGGCCCTCACAACAACTACGGCCTCGAAGCACCCGGAAGAATTATCCACGAAGTGGGTACAACGCGAATGGGCAACGATCCGAAACGTTCGGTGGTGAACAAATACAACCAGGCTCACGACTGCAAGAACCTGTTCGTAGTCGATGGTGGACCGTTCGTTTCACAGGCCGACAAGAATCCTACGTGGACGATCCTTGCACTCGCCATGCGCGCATCCGAATACATGATCGACGAAATCAAGAAACAAAATATCGCGTAGCCGGCGCAGCCATAGCTACATCACAATATTAATTATCGACTTATGGACAGAAGACAATATTTGAAGACCCTCGCTGTCGGCTCCGTCGGCGCAGGTCTGTTGTTTCAATGCAAGCCGGGGACGCAAGACACGCCCACGGAATTCACCCCACTCAACTACGATCGCAACGAACAGGAAGTGATTCGCGAAAGAGAACTCGCCGCCGAGCAGTTCTTCGACGAACACGAAATGAAGACGATCGCTGTGCTGAGTGACATCATCATACCCAAAGACGACGTATCGGGCAGTGCTACCGATGCCGGTGTGCCCGACTTCATCGAGTTCATGGCCAAAGACAGGCCGCAATACCAGACGCCCCTCCGCGGTGGCATCAAATGGCTCGATCTGCAATGCATGCGCCGTTTCAATGCTGACTTTGCATCCTGCTCATCCGAACAGCAAATTGAAATCGTCGATGAAATCGCTTATCCCGAAAAGGCCAAACCGGAAATGAGACCGGGCGTCGCATTTTTCAACACGATGCGCGACCTTACCGCTTGCGGGTTCTTTACAAGCAAGATGGGCATCGAAGACATCGGATACGTAGGCAACACACCTAACCAGTGGAACGGAGTACCACAAGATGTGCTGGATCAGTATGGATTGGCGTATGACGAGCGAACATTGAAAATAAGCCTTAGTTTCGATTCTTAATTAATAATATACAGGTTATGCCAGTCAAAAAGAATAAAATCTCCGAGTCAAAGGATCTGTCGAGAAGGAAGTTCATCCAATCTGCTTCTGTAGCAGCAGCCGCATTTACCATTGTTCCCCGCTTCGTATTAGGAAACGGGTATCGCGCTCCAAGCGATACCGTGTACGTGGCCGGTATCGGTGTGGGTGGCAAAGGCCAAAGCGACATTGCGAACTTTGCGAAGAGTGGAAAAGCGGAGATCAGTTTTCTTTGCGATGTTGACGACCGCCGCGCCGCCAATTCCGTGAAGGCCTTTCCAAAAGCAAAGTACTACAAGGACTACCGCGAAATGCTGGACAAGGAGCACAAGCGCATTGACGCTGTCTCCGTTTCCACACCCGATCACGGCCACGCTGTACAGGCCATGGCGGCCATGCAGCTCGGTAAACACGTGTATGTTCAAAAACCGCTTACGCATGATATCTATGAGGCTCGTGCACTGACCGAAGCGGCGAAGAAATACAAAGTTGTCACCCAGATGGGCAACCAGGGTGCATCGGGCGACGGTGTGCGTACACTGCGGGAGTGGTATAACGCAGGCTTAATTGGCGACGTGCACACGGTGTACGTGTGGACCAATCGTCCGGTATGGCCACAAGGCATTCCCTGGCCCAAGCAAACAGCACCTGTTCCGAAAGAACTGGATTGGAACCTTTGGCTCGGAACAGCACCGTACAAGGCCTATGTCGAGAAAATTGTGCCCTTCAACTGGCGCGGCTGGTGGGACTACGGTACCGGAGCGCTGGGCGACATGGCTTGCCACCTCGTCGAACCACCCTTCCGAGTGCTCAACCTCAACTACCCCCTGGATGTGACCGCAAGTGTCGGCAGTGTGTATGTGGATGAATTTAAACAAGGCTATTTCCCTGAAAGCTGCCCGCCATCGTCTTATATTCAGTTGACGTTCCCAGGTAAGCCAGGCAAGGACAATATCCGGTTGCATTGGATGGACGGGGGCATTCAGCCGCCGAGACCCGAAGAACTCGGCCCGAACGAAACGATGGGCGACGGTGGCAATGGTGTCATCTTCATCGGCACTAAAGGCAAGATGATGTGTAGCACGTACGGCGCAAACCCACGCCTGCTCCCGACTTCTAAAACCGCCGAAGTAAATGTTCCGCAAACATATGCGCGCGTGCCCGGCGGATCTGATGGTCACTACGCACAATGGGTAGAAGCCTGTATCGCCGGATACGGAAACATGGAGGTAAGCTCACCGTTTGAAATCGCCGGCCCCCTCACGGAAACCATTCTGATGGGGAACCTCGCCATTCGCAGCTATGATATTCGCGAACCGAGACAAGGCAGACCTGGTGAATTCACCTACCCCGGTCGCAACATCAAACTCATGTGGGACGGTGCCAACATGAGGGTCACTAACTTTGAACCCGCCAACCAGTTCGTAAAACGCGACTACCGTGACGGGTACAAGTTGTAAGTTTTAAGTTTTAAGTTCAAAGTGTTAAGTGTTAAGTGTTAAGTAATAAGTTGTGAGGGTATGGGGTTCGCTCCATACCCTTACTTCCTTAAGACCTTCTCCTTCTACCAACGACCGGTCGACCTTCCGACAAGCTCAGGAGCGGTGACCGTGTAATCTCTCTTGCAACCTGAAACCTGCTACCAATGCGTCATTCTGATAAATCTTCAAGAAGACAATTCATCAAAACTACTGCTCTCGCCGGTGCAGCGTTCACAATCGTGCCGCGCTTTGTACTTGGGGGCAAAGACTACGTTCCCCCCAGCGATACGGTTTACATCGCCGGCATCGGCGTGGGAGGCAAGGGAACGAGCGATCTCACCGGTGTCGCGAAAAACAAATACGCGAAGGTCATCATCCTTTGCGACGTCGACGAGCGAATGGCTGCAGATTCAAAAAAGAATTTTCCGAACGCCAGGTACTACAAGGACTTCCGCGTCATGCTCGACAAGGAAAGTAAGAACATTGACGGCGTAACTGTTTCCACACCCGATCACACGCATGCCATTGCGGCAATGGCGGCCATGAACCGCGGCAAACATGTATATGTTCAAAAGCCCCTTACCTGGTCGATTTACGAGGCACGCGTATTGGCGGAGACGGCCAGGAAGAACAAAGTTGTCACGCAGATGGGCAACCAATATGCCTCGGCGGAAGCCGTACGTCGCGCCAAAGAACTAGTCGACGCCGGCATGATCGGCGAAGTTACAAAAGTACTTGCCTGGACAAACCGGCCCGTATGGCCACAAGGCATACCGGCACCCACGGGAAAATACCCGATCCCGAATGAACTCGATTGGGACCTGTGGCTTGGCCCTGCTGCCCACACCGACTACAATCCCGCCTATCATCCATTCAATTGGAGAGGCTGGTGGGATTTTGGAACCGGTGCACTCGGTGACATGGGTTGTCATGTAATGGATGCGGCCTTCAGAATTCTGCCGATCGATTTTCCCGACACGGTAGAGTGCAGTGCGACAACGGAATGGTCCGGCTTTTTTGAAGAAGCGCACTACACAAAGAGCTGTCCTGCGTCATCCATCATTCACCTGAACTTTCCCCGCACCGACGGAAAAGGCGACATCCAACTTACGTGGATGGACGGCGGCCTGTTGCCGAAACGGCCGGAAGAGCTAAAAGCAGATGAACCTATGGGCGACATCGACGGGGGGTATATCTTTGAAGGAACAAAAGGAAAGCTGATGGGCAACTACAACACCATGCCTGTGCTGTTGCCGACTTCCAGAATGCGGGATGAAAAACTTCCGCCGCGTACACTCGCCCGCGTAGACGGCAACGAGGCCGGTCACTACACGCAGTGGGTCGATGCGTGCCGCGCCGGATATGGCAAGATCGAACTGAGTTCTCCGTTCGAATATGCAGGCCCATTCACAGAGGCCGTCATAATGGGGAATCTTGCGCTGAGAAGCTACAACATGTACAACAAAGGAAAAAACCCTTATCCCGGTCGCAAGAAACTGCTGTGGGATGCAAAGAATATGAAGATCACCAACTTCGACGACGCCAACCAGTTCGTCCGACGCAAATATCGCGATGGATGGACGTTGGGGATTTGAGATTGGGCATTGGCTTTTGGCTTTTGGCATTGATCATTAGGTATTGGGCATTGGGTATTGGGTATTGGGCATTAGGCATTAGGCATTGGGCATTAGGCATTGGAATTTGGGAATTGGAAATAGAGACAGGAGAAAATAGGGCGGAAACCCGCGGCATGCATTTCCAGATTGTCAATTGTAAATTGTCAACTGTCAATTGAGCGTCGGCTACGCGCGATGGAAAAGGGCATTGGGCATTGGGCATTGGGCATTAGGCATTAGGCATTAGGCATTAGGCATTAGTCATTGGTCATTGGGCATTGGAAATTGGTTATTGGAAATCGGTTATTGGAAATTAGTCATTGAATTAAGGCCTTTGGCTCTTGGCTTTTGGCAAGGTGTGAGTCAGCTAACAGCCAACGGCCAATCACCAACAGCTTTCTAAAAACTTAAAACTTAGAACTTAAAACTTAAAACTTGAATCTCCGAGGCTTCATTATCGTACTAACGTTTGCACTATACGCAATACCTTCTCTTGCGCAGCAGGATCAGCAGCGTACGCTCGAGTATTTGCGGCAGGAGGAACAGCGTCGGTATGCATTGACGCTCCGGCATCTCGACTCAGGTGTGTACTACATGAATAACGGTCAATACACCTTGGCGGATCAAAAATTCAGGTACGTACTACAGCGGCTCAAAAGTGTACCCTCGGATTTAACCTTCTATTTCGGAAAAAACTCCTACTTCCTGGAGCAATACAGACAAAGTATTGACTGGCTGAACAAATACATTCAATTAAAGGGGACCACCGGACAGTTCTATGAGGAGGCCACCGACTATCTCAGGCGGGCAGAGACCGAATACCTGAAAGAAAAAACAGCTGCCAGTAGCAAGACCGGTCAAATTCTCTCGGAAAACTACGACATCGATTGCGGTCCCTCCGGAAAAGTGACATGTCCTGTGTGCAGTGGTAATCATGTCATCATCCGTAAAGGCCCCTTCGGTGATTCTTACAAGACCTGCCCATACTGCAATGAGCACGGCATCCTCACATGCCCCGAATACAATCAGTTGTTGCGCGGCGAACTCAAGCCGAAAAGGTAGGCACTGCACTGCGTGAAAAGTCGTATATTTGCACCATACAAAACCAATAAGACCGGATTAACCTGCAATTAATCGGCTTTTATGGCCCTTCATAACAAGATAAACGGCCGTCTTCTCAAGGAGAAGATGCGGTCAACCCCTGAAAACCGTACAACGGTTTCCTTTTACAAGTACCACCAAATCAAAGACCCGGTCGAATTCCGCAACGCGCTCTACACCAATTTTGAGGCGCTTAACGTACTGGGCCGAATCTACGTCGCCCACGAGGGCATCAACGCGCAAATCAGCGTACCCACTGTAAAACTGGATTCATTTCGTGAATACCTTTTCAGTATCCCCTTTCTTCAGGGCGTACGGCTCAATATCGCGGTCGACGACAACGGTAAATCGTTTTTTAAGCTGAAGATTCTGGTACGCAAGAAAATTGTGGCAGATGGCCTCAA
>CAYMWA010000165.1:0-7923 GCA_964393795.1 uncultured Roseivirgaceae bacterium | reverse complement strand
GGTTGCAGGTTGCAGGTTGCAGGTTGCAAGTTAGTGATTTGTACACCGGAGCTGCTTTGCATCAGCGTTTAGGCCAGTACCAAAGCCCGTCCTTGACATCTTCTCTACTCTACCGTGGACTGTGGACCGTGGACCGTGGACCTTTCCTCAACCAAACGTGATCAAGAACGTCGTCCCCTTATCTACTTCGCTTTCGACGGAGATGGTTCCGCCGAGGGCTTCGATTTGAGTTTTGACGAGGAAGAGCCCTACGCCGCGGGCTTCGGCGTGCTGATGGAAAGTTTTGTGGAGGCCGAAGACATCGCCGCCAAACTTTTTCAGGTCGATGCCCATACCGTTGTCGCTGACGCGCAAGGCGCATCGATCCCCTTTAATAAACGATTTGAAATGGATCGTCGGTGTTCGATCGGGCGACCGGTACTTGATGGCGTTGGTTAACAGGTTTTGAAAAATGCTTTCAAGATAAGGTTTTGAATAACGGAGTACCGGTGCTTCGTTGAAGTCGAACGTGACGTTGGCATGCGCGGTGATAAGTTCGCCTTCGAGGGACTGTACTACTTTATCGAGCACCTCTTTAAAGCGGATTTCGCTCAGGTCAATCTGTGAGCCGGCCCGTGCCTTCAGCGTATCCATCAATTCGTTCATCGTATCGCCGAGGTTCTTGGCCACATTCTTCAACTTTTCGAAGATCAGTTTGTAATCGTTGATTTCGCTGTTGTTGTTGAGCAGGTTGATCAGTGCCTGAATGTTATTGACAGGTGCCCGCAGGTTGTGGGAGATGATGTGTGCAAATTCGTCTAGTTTCCGGTTCTGCTCCTGTAACCGCAGGAACGTCGAACGCTCCGCTTCACCGGCTTCTTTTTGGATGGTAATGTCCTGCAGGAATCCCTCGAGCATCAGCAGTTGATCGCCTTCGAAGACACCGACCCCGTTCTCATCCACCCATCGCCATTCGCCAGAATGATGGCGGAGCCGGTAGCAAATGTTAAAGGGCTGCTTTTTGGCTACACTGCTGTTGATGGTGCGCTGCACGTGCTCTTTGTCGTTGGGGTGCATGAGCGCTGCGAATGTGATGCGGCCATCCAGGAAATCCACTGCGGGGTATCCGGTAATTTTTTCGATGTGGTCGTTGATGTAGATGACCGTATAGTCTTCATCATTGACGCACAGGTAGACGGCTCCGGGAATATTTTGGGCAAGCAGCTGAAATTTTTCCTCACTCGTTGGCATCCGCACATCCGCTCTTGATGGACGCTTTTCTCCCCTGACCGGTTTTTCGTCGCGAATATTTTCGTCGGAAGATGAATGTTGCATGCAGATCGCATCTGACTTTCAGCCCGAAATTAACGAAAAATGGGTTAGCGTAACAGCGAAGCAGTGATTTAGGGCGTTCTACGCTGCCGCAGTGCTTCGAAGACAACGACGGCGGCAGCGGTGGAGACATTCATCGAGTCAATGCGCCCGTGCATCGGAATAATGATGGTATTCCGCCCTTCCCCGGTCCACGCTTCCGAGAGTCCCGTGGCTTCTGTTCCCATGACAATGGCACTCGGTCTTGTATAGTCGACCGCGTCATACGACCGCGACGCTTTCAGATATGTGCTGTAAGGGGTTATGCGGTTAGCGTGGAGCCAGGCGATCGCTTCTTCGGAGGTGGCCGAGGCGACCTGAGTGGTGAAGATGCATCCCAGGCTTGAGCGGATAACGTTCGGGTTGTAGAAGTCGGTTTTGGGATCGCAGATGATGACGGCATCCAATCCGGCGGCATCGGCGGTCCGTAGGATAGCGCCAAGGTTGCCCGGCTTTTCCACCGCTTCCACAATCAGGACCAGCGGATTCTGTGAGAGTCGTATCCCGTTAAGGTTGTGTACTTTTTGCCGGGCGACCGCCACGACACCGCCAGTGCTTTCGCGAATAGCGATTTTTTCAAATACATCCGCCGATACCGGTACGCGGGTACTTTCCGGCAGGCGGAACGCGTGTAATTCGTCTTCGGAAATGAGGTCATCACAAAAGAACAGCGTCTCAATATGATAGCCGGCTTCCACGGCAAGTGCTATTTCTTTCCTTCCCTCAACAACACACAATCCGAGCCGCTTCCGCTCGCGCGGTTTTTCAAGCGCAAGAAGGCTCTTGATCTTCGGATTGTGGGCACTGGTGATGGTGACGTGCATTGCTGTGCAATCTTAGCGTTTAAATTATGAATATTTCGGATTTTAAATTCTAAATTGACCGATTGGGCGCGCAGAGACAAGGCATGCCTTGTCTCTACGCTACGCGTTAAATTTTGTGTTTTGGATATTAAACTATACCATCCCGAATCGTGGCGGGATTACGAACTGATCGACAGCGGCGACGGCGAAAAGCTGGAGCGCTTCGGGAAATACATCCTGATCCGGCCCGAACCCCAGGCGATATGGCGGAAGGTGCTCGATGAATCGGAATGGAGGGGGCTGGCACACGCGAAATTCGTTCGCGATCAAAAAGACAAATTCCGGTTTACCGACGATGTGAAGGGCGGGTGGTCGAAGCAGCGGGGGATGCCCGAGAGCTGGGAGGTGCGCTATCAATACCAGGATCTGAAACTCACCTTGCGACTTGCGCTCACCGGCTTCGGACACGTCGGCCTTTTTCCCGAGCAAGGCAGCAACTGGAATTTTATCTATGACGCCGTTCGCAGCTGGAAGGTGTCGAATCCAAAGGTACTTAACCTCTTTGCCTATACGGGTGCGGCGTCGATGGTCGCGCGTGCGGCCGGCGCCGAAGTGATTCACTGCGACGCCTCACGTCCCGGTCTCAACTGGGCGAATCAAAACATGCAGTTGAACAACCTCGCAGACATACGTTGGGTTTATGAGGATGCGTTCAAGTTTGTCAAACGCGAGGTCAAACGCGGCAACCGGTACAACGGCATCATCATGGATCCCCCGCCTTATGGGCGCGGTCCGGAAGGGGAGAAGTGGACGCTCCAGGAACAGCTCGACGAGTTCATCCGGCACTGCAGCCAACTGCTGAAAAAGGAAAACTGCTTTTTTGTGCTGAGTATGTATGCCGTAGGGCTTTCGCCGATGGTAGGCTGGAATGTAGCCAGCAACTATTTTGATCTTAAAAACGCCGAAACCGGCGAATTTTACCTGAAGTCAACCAGCCGTAGACACCTGCCCATGGGAACATTTTTGAGGTTCAGCGCGTAAGATATAGTCAGGGCTTTTTTGTAAGTTTGACTATGAGGTTTGCAGAATATCCTCCGCGTACCATGATGGAGCTGTTCAAAATGCTCCCGGAAGGCACATTGGCTGAGCTAATTGACGGATCAATCTATATGTCACCCTCTCCTACAACGGCCCATCAGCGGATTATCGGAAATTTACATTTCGAATTAAGGCGCCATTTGATCGGCAAAGGTATCGGGGAAATTATGTTGTCGCCTTATGACGTTTTCCTCGACGAGGTTGCCAATGCCGTGCAACCGGACCTCATTGTCGTTTTGTCGGGCAATTCAGAGATAATCCGGCCGGATGCCATCCACGGTGTGCCTGATTTTTTGGTGGAAGTCCTTTCTCCGGGAAATCCGGACCACGATCTGGTTCGGAAAAAGGAACTGTACCGGAAATTCGGGGTTAAAGAATACTGGATTATTGATCCCGAGATGAACGAAGCAGTCGGCCATTTTCTTGACAATGGTCAGTACCGGGAGGTTCACAAATTCACCGGCGAGATTAGAAGCCGATTGCTAGGCCAGAGTTTTTCATTCTGACGCTCATCCGTTTTAGAGGCCTGCATACACATTTCATCAAATAGTCGTACCTTTGCGCCTCAATTATCAAAAAGGGGATTTTCATCATTTTATGGACGTTAACAAGATCAGAAATATAGCCATTATCGCGCACGTCGACCATGGCAAAACGACAATGGTAGACAAGCTGCTGATGGCGGGTAAGCTTTTCAAGGAACACGAGGTGCCGGGCGAATTGATTATGGATAACAATGATCTTGAACGCGAGCGTGGCATTACGATTGTGGCCAAAAATGTTTCCGTCCGTTACAAAGATTACAAGATCAACATTATCGATACGCCGGGTCACAGCGACTTCGGCGGAGAAGTGGAGCGGGTACTGAACATGGCCGACGGCTGTCTCCTGTTGGTGGATGCCTTTGAAGGGCCGATGCCCCAGACGCGATTCGTGCTGCAGAAGGCATTGCAACTCGGACTGAAACCGATTGTGGTCATCAACAAGGTCGACAAGAAAAACTGTACACCCGACGAGGTGCATGAAGCAGTGTTTGAACTGATGTTCCAGCTTGATGCTACCGAGGAACAACTCGATTTTCCGACGTTTTACGGATCAGCTAAGCAGGGCTGGATGAGCACCGACTGGAAGAATCCCACGAGCGACATCATTCCGTTGCTCGAAGGAATCATCGAGTACATCCCCGCTCCGGTCGTGGAGCAGGGCACTACGCAGATGCTGATCACGTCGCTGGAGTATTCGTCTTACATTGGCCGTGTGGCGATCGGAAGGGTCCATCGGGGCACGATTAAGAGCGGGCAGTCCGTAGCGTTGGTGAAGCGCGACAGCAAAGGCATCGTCAAGTCGAAGATCAAAGACCTCTATGTGTTTGAAGGTTTCGAAAAGTTGAAGGTTGAAGAAGTAAAGGCAGGGGAGATCTGTGCACTTGTAGGACTGGAAGGTTTCGAGATCGGCGACACCGTAGCGGATGTCGAAAATCCGGAAGGCATGGAGTCCATTGCTATTGACGAGCCTACGATGAGCATGTTGTTTACCATCAACAACTCACCGTTTTACGGGAAGGAAGGAAAGTTTGTAACGTCGCGTCACATCAAGGAGCGGCTGGAGAAAGAATTGGAAAAGAACCTCGCGTTGCGCGTGGGGGATACCGGATCGGCGGATTCCTTCATGGTATTTGGACGTGGTGTGTTGCACCTTTCGGTACTGATCGAAACGATGCGTCGCGAGGGATATGAATTGCAGATAGGCCAGCCTCAGGTGATCTTCAAAGAAATTGATGGCGTTAGGTCCGAGCCGGTGGAAGAGTTGACGATCGATCTCCCCGAAGCGCATGCGGGTAAGGCGATTGAAACCGTATCGCAGCGCAAGGGTGAGATGACCAACATGGAGCCGAAGGGAGACCGGATGATTCTCAAGTTTATCATTCCCTCGCGCGGCATCATCGGCCTGCGCAATTATCTGCTGAACGTAACGGCGGGCGAAGCGATTGTGACGCACCGGTTCAAGGAGTATCAGCCTTACAAGGGTGAAATCCCGGGGCGCATTAACGGCTCATTGATCGCGATGGAGCAGGGCGAAGCGATTCCCTACAGTTTGCACAACCTGCAGGACCGCGGCGAGTTTTTTATCGAGCCCGGCGAAGCGGTATATGAAGGCCAGGTGATAGGCGAGAACAGTCGCAGTGGCGATCTTGTGATCAACGTCACCAAAACCAAGAAGCTCACCAACATGCGTGCTTCGGGTGCTGATGAAAAGATGCGCATCGCACCTGCGATTAAATTTTCGTTGGAGGAAGCACTCGAATATATTCAGTCGGATGAATACGTCGAAGTAACACCGAAGTCGATCCGCCTGCGGAAGATTTACCTGACCGAGCACGAGCGTAAGCGCTCCAGCAAGAGTGCCGGGTGACGGCATTGGTTCAGGGGAGGCCTTTCACCGCGAAGGCGCGAAGACGCGGAGGGCGCGGAATTTTTTTTGCTGTGAGGCGCGGAGGATTTCTCAAAGGTCGTCATTCTGAGTGGTGGAAGTGGCGTAAGCTTGCTCGGTGTACGCGTCCGCTTGCCTATTGCCTATTGCCAATTTTTTGAGCCTTCAACGCGTTGCCGATTGCCAACTGCCGATTGCCAATTTTTCAACGAGCCATGATATAAGAAATGAGTTATACCCGGTACACAGGCCCTCGGAGAATGTACACAAATGTGTTATTCATGAGCGAATCGTTTTGTACTGTAAAGTAGTAAATGACGAAACGATCGACTTGTTAACGTTTTGGAATACCTATCAGGATCCGGCCAAGCTGAAGCAATAATTTATCCCCGATGCAGTCCTGTACGGTCTTACTTATTCTTGAAGGGAAATGCAAAGCAATTAGCGTCCGGTGCAGGGATCTTTGTGCCTTTGTTGTTTTTATTTGGTAGATTTGGAGATGGTGTTGGTTCTTTTAAATGTTCCGGACATGCACCATCCTGTTCCCGCGCGAGACGCGGTCGTTGCCTTATACTGCGCTACATTCAACCCCTTCGGGGTTGTGGGGCAACTCGGCTTCAGTCCCGAGGTTTTCACCTCGGGCTATTCATATTCAACCCCTTTCGGGGTTGGTGGCGGTCGTTTACACGCAAGAAAATTCTCAGACTCCATTCATGCGTTAAAGGCGGCCGGAAATGTTTAGACGCATTCGGCGACGTCTTTGCGAGATCACGCCTTTGGGTAAAATAGCCTGGATTGGTGAAGAACCCTGAAAGGGTTCAATATGAATAGCGCCGGGTGCTAACCCGGTGTGGATGAAATAGTCAGAACGGTTTGCCCCGCACAAATGCAATCGGGAGGTACACGTCGGGCAAACGGATGCGCATCATTACCGTAGGGCGTCGCGGGAAAAAAGGAACCAGACCATGTAATACGTTTAGTAATCATCCCCTTGCACAAAAATCTCCGCGACCTCGGCGCTCTGTGCCTTTTGCAGTGAAAAGATTCATGACGGCCTTGGTGTAGAGCTACTGTGTTTCGAAGCGCCCGCGCCAAGCTCCGTTAACCGCACGGATGGTGAAAGCTTCCCTTAGTTAGTAGCATTCAAAACATAGAATTCCAATCAATCACCAATTATAACTTATTTAATCGCTCCCGTGTATACCACTATACCACAGCGGTACTACACGGAAGCGCTTTTATACGGTTAGGTGTGTCTACTGATTACCCCTCACCCTTCCCCTTTGCAAAGTCACCGGCCTTTATAATGTTCATCTTTTCCAGACTGATATGCTTTTTCATAGCGGCATTGACCTGTTCCGGCGTAAGCGCCATCACTTTCTTTTCAATTGCCTCATCCCACAAATAGTTGCGGTCAATGAACAGATAGTGGTTTAACGTTCCCGCTACTCCGGAATCTTGCGCGCGGCTTACGGTGCGCGATTGCAGCCAGCCTGATTTTGCAGCGGCGACTTCACGAAAGGAAAATGCAAGTGTTTGTGGTGGGCAGGGCGAAGGCACTTACTATTACTTACAATACGCGGCCAGGGGCGTCGTTGATACAGACGGTAACGAAGGATGGGATAGCTACCGAAACCGACTATGTAGGTCCTTTTGTCTATGAGGGGGACATATTACAGTTTTTTTCAACGCCGGAAGGACGCATAGTAAAAACCGCTTCCGGATACGAGCACCAATTTATGTTGAAAGATCATCTGGGAAACGTCAGGGCATTGTACGGCAACCCATTTGAAGGTGGCAATCTTCTACCGAACAGTGACTGCAGAACATTAGACTATTTCGTCAACGCACAGAATGTGACGCGAACATTAGAAAAGATTGACGATGAAACCTACATAAAGTTTGTAGCGAACTAAACGACGAGCACACCCGGGATGATTACGGGATATATCGATGTCCAGGCAGGAGAAAAGTACACATTCAAGGCAAAGGGGTACCGGACGAATAACCCTACCAGTCCGGCCTACCTATATGTGGGGACCAATGCCGGCGATCTGGTGTGGCCAGGGGCGAATTTACCATACGGACGCGAGTCAGAAAACTGGGTATTTAACGACTTCACTGTCCCCGAGGGGGTAACGCAAATCCGCCTGGGTATCTTTTGGCGCGAGGGAGAGGGACTCGCCATTGGTGACGCTTTCTACCTTAACGAGGCGGCGCTCTTCAAGCATCAGGATGAGGA
>CAYMWA010000164.1:0-7944 GCA_964393795.1 uncultured Roseivirgaceae bacterium | reverse complement strand
TGTGGCTCAGGCTCACCGCCACCGGAAACTCGGAGCCGTCTCTGCGCTTGCCCACTAACTCGCGTCCCATGCCCATCGGCCGTGGCTCGGGATGCGCATTGAAACTGTCCCGATAACGCACGTGGCTCTTTCGAAAGCTTTCGGGCAGGAGTTCCTCGATGATCAGCCCGTTAAGTCCGCCGGGTTCAAAACCGAACATCCGCTCACTCACCGGATTGGCCAGCAATATCTTACCCTCTTTGTCCACCATGATGATGGCCTCGACGGAACTGAGGAAAATCTGGCGAAAGGTATCATTATTGTTCCCTGGCATGGCAGCAAACTTAATCGGCCAATATAAACAACACGTGACAAAAATCAGCGTTCCGGCTGACCCATGTTCTGAAAATCGGATCCCAACCTCCTTAAGTTCGTATTATCCATTCTTTAAAAATATGAAACAAATATTGTGTGTGATTGACCTGACAGAATCAGCAGGAAAGGTGTTGGAAGTGGCGGCCGGGCTGGCTACAGCCTGTAAAGCACACCTCATTGTTTTATTCCCCTACCGACTGATCACCAGTGGAGGCTACCAGGGCGACTTGCCGTCGCTAAAACTCAAATTGGAAATCGACGCGAAGGAGAAATTTGATGAATTGCGCAAAGGGCTGCCCGGAATGGAAAGCATCACCTATGAATTTGTATGCGAAATTGGATTTGTTTCCGACCGGATAGAAGCCAATATCAGGAAGAAAAAGGTCGACCTCGTGGTCATCGGTCAGCAGCAAACCCACGCCTCAGCCGACCTCAGGACGTTCAACCTCCAGGAATTGATCAGCGCCTCCAGGCTGCCGTTCGTGATCGTCCCGCCACCCGACCATTCAGATGCAAAAGCGGTGGCCACCCACCAGGTAGCCCATTTGGGTTAGCGCTCCGTCTTTGCTGCCTCCGATACGCCTCCTGATTGCGGAACGTCAGTTTCGGCAATCGCCTTAAAGCCACCCTGAACATCGATGACGTTTTCCCAGCCACGCGCCTTTAATATTGAGGCGGCAATCATAGAGCGGTACCCACCGGCACAATGAATATAACTTTCCCCTTCGCGGGGAATTTCAGCCAGATGCTCGTTAATGTAGTCAAGCGGCGTGTTGGCCGCTCCTTCCACATGGCCCGCCTCGAATTCGGTCTCCTTTCTCACATCGAACACCGGAGGCGCACTGTTCCGATATCGGCGCGCAAATTCTTCCGCTGAGATGGACTCGATGGTGTCCACTTCTCTGCCAGCCTGCAGCCAGGCTTTGAAGCCACCTTTCAGATACCCCAGCGTATTGTCATATCCTACGCGCGCAAGCCGCGTTACAACTTCTGCCTCCCGGTCAACGTCAGTGACAATCAACAACGGCTGACTGGTGCCCGGGATAAGGGCACCGACCCACGGCGCAAAGTTGCCGTCAATGCCAATGTTTATAGACTTTGGAATGAAGCCCTTCGCAAAAACCTGCGGACTTCGCGTATCCAGAACGATGGCGCCGGTATCATTGGCCAGTTTTTCAAACGCATCGGGTGTCAGCGCGCGGGTGCCTTTCTCCAACACGGCGTCTATGCTTTCATAGCCTTCACGATTCATCCGAACGTTCTCAGGAAAATAAGATGGTGGCGGCAACAGCCCCTCCGTGACTTCGGCTATGAACTGCTCCTTTGTCATGTTGGCTCGCAAAGCATAGTTGAATTTTTTCTGGTTGCCCAGTGTATCCACCGTTTCTTTCATCATGTTCTTGCCACATGCGGAGCCAGCCCCGTGGGCAGGGTACACAATTACATCATCCGGCAACGGCATAATCTTCGTGCGAAGCGATTCGTACAGCAATCCCGCCAGCTCTTCTTTCGTCATGTTGGCGGCTTTTTGTGCCAAATCAGGACGGCCGACGTCGCCAAGGAACAGCGTGTCGCCAGTGAAAATGGCGTGCTCCCTGCCTTGCGCGTCGATCAACAGGTAGGTGACCGATTCCATGGTGTGCCCCGGTGTATGCAGCACTTTGATTTTTACATTTCCTAAAGGAAACACTTCCCCATCCTTTGCAATGTGCGCGTCGAACTTCGGCGCGGCATGGGGGCCGTAGACGATCGTCGCCCCGGACTTTGCAGCCAGATCCAGGTGACCGGAAACAAAATCAGCGTGAAAGTGCGTTTCGAAAACGTAACGGATTTTCGCGTTGTCTCTTTCGGCCTTGGCGAGATACGGACCTACCTCCCGCAGTGGGTCAATGATGGCTGCTTCCCCTTCGGAAAGGATGTAATAGGCGCCCTGCGCCAGGCATCCGGTATAAATTTGTTCTATTTTCATGGCTTCGGATTAGTAGCGGTCAATATTTGTGTCGATGCTTCTCGCCCCAACAAATGCCGGGAAAAATGCACCGAAATCCAAATATAAACCTGTTTGCATCAGCAGAAGGTTCCCTGCGCGCCTTGAGACACTCCCGGATTTGCTGTAGTGCCGGGCAGGCGCAAAAATTTTGGGCAAAAAAAAAAGGCGGGGATTGCTCCCCGCCAGTGACCAGCTGCGATATATTCTGAAGCACCTTGTTCGCCGCTGGTCCCCAACTTAACCCTCTGTGACAAAGGTATCGCGACTGATTCACGAGGGGGATGACAAAAGTCAGACGAAGGGCAGACTTTTATCAGCTGCTATCGTAGCCAGCAAGCGCAAAAGGTGAGAGAAAATGATCCAAATAGGAAAATATTCCCATTCCTGGAATGAAGAAGGTACTAAAATAATGGAAAACGGGCTAAAAACGGCATTTGGCTGTTTGGCACCGGATATGTGAAGGGGGTGGCATGGAAGAAAAGAAAGTAACTATATCACAAATGAAGGCTGCGCTGACGGAACTTGTCGGCTCGAAATTTCCCATCAAGATCACGTCAAGAGAGGGCAAGACCATGTTGCGCTATATACGCGGATTTGCGGATCAGCAATCAGACGTATTACTCATCTCGGAGAGTTCCTTCAGTCTGGCCTTGAAGATCATTGAAGTGAAAGACATCCAGAAGCTGGAGTATGTTCCCGAAGGTCAGTCAGGCAACTGGCGCCGACTGCGGGCAAAATGGATACGGAGTTCCGGAAAACCACTGACCGTGTTTCTGGCACTTATCGCGCTACTCATCCATTTATAATATCGCTTATACTATTACGGCCTCCCTCCTTCGATTCCCGTCGTGGTCTTATCGCATGTTTCCCTTCATAAGGCGCATCGTTCTACAACGCCTCTTGGATCCCGTTATCGCATTATAAGGTATTTAGCTTATAATTTAAAATATAAGCGAATATGCTTATATTCTCGATTATAAGGTAATTAGCTTATATTTCAAAATATAAACTAAATAGCTTATATTTACGATTATAAGCTAAATAGCTTATATCTTAATTATGGCAAAACGATCAGTATTTACAAGTGTCATTACCGGTGACATCATTCAGTCGCGTCTCAAACCCAATCCGGTTTGGCTTCCCAAACTCAAAAAGGTACTGTCGAAAGAAGGAGATACCCCAAAGACCTGGGAAGTTTATCGAGGAGACAGTTTTCAAATTGAGGTCAAGGATCCTTCCAATGTGCTGCAGACGGCATTGCGCATCAAAGCCACCATTAAGACCATCAAAGATCTGGATGTCAGAATGGCGCTTGGCATTGGCAAAAAACGATTTGTCAGCAAGCGCGTTGCCGAATCTGACGGCGAGGCGTTCGTCTTCTCCGGGGAAACATTCGAAACACTCAAAGCCGAAAAAAGAACACTGGCGATCAAGACTCCCTGGCCTGAGCTCAACCGGGAATTGAATATATGCCTCAAGCTGGCGTCTATCCCGATGGATGACTGGACGACCAGTTCAGCGGAACTTGTTGCATTGGTGATCGACTATCCCGATCTCACACAGCAAGCCCTTGCCAAAAGGCTTCGCATCACACAACCTGCGGTCAGTGATCGTCAAAACCGTGCGCACTACGAGGCCATCCTTGAGCTCGAAGCACTTTTTCGTGAAAAAATTGCTAAATTGGTTACCAAAAAATGACCCTACTCATCAAACTGGTACTTGCGCACTTCCTTGGCGATTTCGTTCTTCAGCCCGGCTCCTGGGTCAGCGACAAAATCACGAACAAACACCGGTCGCGAAAACTGTACCTGCATGTTTTCATCCACGCGACGGTCACGTTTTTACTCGTCGCCGAACCTTCCTGGTGGCTTCCGGTGGCCATCATCGCCGTCAGCCATTATTTTATCGACCTTGCAAAAGTGAATTTTGAAAAATCCAACCATAAAGTGGTCTGGTTCATTACGGATCAGCTATTGCACCTGGCGGTCATTGGCGTAGTCTGGTATCAATGGCAACAGCCGGACCTACAGTGGCAGTACTTTCATCCTGAAAAAGCGCTGATCCTCCTTACAGCCATAGTCCTCCTGACCAGCCCATCTTCGGTGCTTATCAAGATTTTTATTTCACACTGGACGCCCGATACGATGTATACAGTCAAATCATCCTTACCCGACGCAGGTAAATACATCGGTTATCTCGAACGACTCTTTGTACTGGGGTTCGTGCTGACCGGTCACTGGGAGGCAGTCGGTTTTCTGCTTGCGGCAAAGTCTGTCTTCCGGTTCGGCGACTTGAAAGAATCGCGAGACCGCAAGCTTACTGAATATGTGCTCATCGGCACGTTGCTGAGTTTTGGTATCGCCCTATTGGTCGCGATGGTGACCAGCAAACTGATTGAAATTCCCTAAAGTCAGACAATGGTTGAAATCAAGAACGTCACCGTTTCAAAAGGCGGAAGCAAGCGCTTTACCAATTTTTCATTCGCAATTGCCCCGGGTGAACATTGGGTGATTCAGGGCGACAACGGTTCAGGGAAAAGTACGCTGCTTCAGTTGATCGCCGGCATCGTATACCCCTCTTCAGGAAAAGTCGACTACAGCTTTGTAGACGGGGCCGACTGGGAGACACGGTATCAACAGCGCCGGGAAAAAATACACCTTATTGCAAGTTATGGTCTGCACGAACTTGTTGGCAACTCCGGAGGACTTTTCTATCAGCAGCGCTATTACAACATCGGCGACACACAACTCCGGCGGGTCCGTGATCTGTTCGGCGAGGAAGCCAATAAGCTCAAGGACCTTCGTATTTCGGAAAACCTCAACATCGAAGAACTACTTGATCTCGAACTCACGCGTCTGTCTAACGGCCAACTGAAAAAGGTAACCATTCTGCGCCAGCTCGTTAGGAATATTCCCAAACTACTGCTGCTCGATTATCCTTTCGATGGCCTGGATGCACAGAGCCGTCGCGACCTCGCCAATTTTCTCGATGACATCGCCGGAAGGCTGGATATTCAGATGGTGCTTGTCGACCACGGCTATACCTTACCACAAGCGATCAACCGGAAACTCGTGCTTAACAGGTTTCAGGTCGAGCGCATTGAAACAGTCGCCCCAAGTGCAGGAACACACGGCGATGAAAGTGTGAAACCATTTACGTCTGCGGCAAGTGAAGGTGAGCCCATGGTAGAAATGAAAAACCTTTCGATCACCTACAGCGGCAAGACGATACTGAAAGACGTCAACTGGCGCGTCAACAAAGGGGAGCGTTGGGCGCTTACGGGAAAAAATGGCGCTGGAAAGACCACGTTGTTCAGCCTTATCTATGCGGATCATCCCATGGCGTATAGCCAGGCTGTCTACCTGTTTGGCAAGCGTCGCGGCACGGGCGAATCAATATGGGACATCAAGAACAGGATCAACTATATGGGACCGGAGCAGATTCATTTCCTCGATCACAGGAGCACAAGGATGAGCGCTCGCGAATACCTTCAGACGGCCGCACCCGACAAACCTGAACGACTCTCGGAACTGATCGATCGCTTCAAGTCCGGACCATACATCGACACCGACATGCAATACCTGTCATCAGGAGAACTACAAATGGTCCTTTTGATGAAAACGCTTCTAAATGATAAAGAACTTCTGCTGCTGGATGAACCCTTTCAGTTCCTGGATCCACACAATCGCGCACGCGTCACCGAGTATGTCACCCGCTACCTCGACGATAACATTACCCTCATTCTCATTACCCACGACGAGAATGACGTTGCGCGCTGGACACAAAAGCGTAAGCACTTATGAAGTAGAGCAGCACTAACTCACTCTTGGCGTATCAAGCGCACGAACCCATTCTTCTTTCTTACATACCGGGCAGACTGCAATGCCCGGAAATATTTGTTGTGTGAATCCACAGTGGGTGCAGGCATACAACCCCGCGTCGAATATCTGCTTGTCGCGTTTATTGAAGAGTACGGGCAGCAAAGGCAACCCCGGCTTTACATCCTCATCCTTAAAAAAGAAGATACTGATATTTCCCGAAGGTTCGAGAAAGGCGTACTTCACTTGTCCGAGGTGCTCGACACTTCTCACGCGCAATTCTGAGAAAAATTCATCCTGCGCAATATCCTCCTTGTCGAATTTGTCGATAGCGAAAGCACCATCTTTTATCAGCATTTGCACGCGGCCTTCGAGCAACTCTTCAAACTTCTTGCTCTTCGACGTCAGCCAGGTGACCAGCCGGTAGAAGGCAATTACAATGACAAATACACAGATAGCAGGAAGCAGGCCGACATCTTCATAGAACATGGGATCGCCGGCAGCGGAACCGAGCGAAATGATAAAGACAATTTCAAAAACCGATAGTTGTCGCACCCCGCGCTTACCAGTAAATCGCAGCGCAATGAGGATGACCACAAACATAATAACCGTGCGAACAGCTACTTCTACCAGAAATACGGCGGGCAGGTCATTGAGAAGAAGTCTCTTCCATTCCGGTATTTGTTCCATGGCAAAACGTTATCGTTGAGGTCGTGGCGCGCTGACAAATCTTGCGGCCCGACTCAACAGATAAAATTTTATGCCCAGCGTCGAGGAAAGGATCGTCAGACGCTTTTGGCCACCTTGTCTACTTTTGTTTTGCCTCGAAAAGGTATTTGGTCAGCAGTTCTTTGCCTTTCCGAATGGCATCCCGACCAGACGATTCAATACCATACCACCCGCGATAACCGGCATCCATTGTCAGTTTAATCATTTTTGCGCTTATTTCTTCGGTTGGCTGGTTGCGATACGACATGCCTTTTGCATAGGGAAGGCATTTGAGCAGATAGTTGTAGTTATCAAACGATTCGCTCGGTTCACGCCAGTCGGGATAGGTTCCAAAATACAGGTTGTCAACCTCTTTCATGAGTGCCACCATCCAGTCGGCGTCATTGGAGAGACCGCCATGGTTTTCGATTACAACGGAAACCTTCGCGGGGATAGCATACTCCAGCAGCATGTTATAAGACTCCGCAGCCCATTTCACCGAATCTTCACGGCTCGCCTGCTGGGCCTCCCGACTGCCACGGCAATTTGTGCGTATGGCGTGGCAGCCAAGGTAGTGCGCAGCATCCACCCACTTACGATGGTTGATGGCAAATTGTTTTCTTCCTTCTTTGGTATGGGAACACCCGTCACCCTCGTCGTCCACCATGATCAGAACATTGGTGACACCGTGATCTTCGGCGTTCTTTTTGAGCGTTCTCAGATAGCCTTCGGTGGTCACTTCCATCAAGGTGTTCACGTATTCAATCCCGTTAAGGCCAAAATCCTCCTTCGCCACTTTTGCAAACTCCGTCGTTTTCCACTTGCCCTTCCTTACCTCGTCAACAAGGGCCCACTGCGCGAGCGAAATATCATTCTTGATCATTCGGGCAACGGGCGGCGCCGTCTTTTCGGTAGCGTTTATTATGCCCGGAGCAGCGAACGCGCCGGCACCCAACGCGACTGCTTTTTCGATAAAGTTTCTGCGATTGAAATTGGTCATTTGGCTATTGGTTGTTGGTTGTTGGTTGTTGGCTGTTGGGCATTGGGCATTGGGCATTGGGCACTGGGCATTGG
>CAYMWA010000163.1:0-8051 GCA_964393795.1 uncultured Roseivirgaceae bacterium | reverse complement strand
CTTTGAGGAGGTTTTGGATGCGGGTTTCCATGACTGCAAAAATAGGAAAAATCAGTTGCCTGTTGCCAGTTTCCTGTTGCCGGATTGCATCGAACTGGTCAAACTGGCGACTGGTAACCGGCAACCGTTTTAGTCCGGAACTTCCCTTACGTCCTCCTTTACGTCTAGCCTTTTGAGGATGAGTCGGTCGAGGATGACGCTGAACGCAATCGACAGTCCGATGACGCCGAGGAGAATGTAGCGTTCAGAGAGGTCACGCAGCACAACGGCGGCGACGATAAAGAAAGTATGTGTGACGGCCAGGATGATGGTGGTCTGGCTGTGGGTCTTTCCAAGCCGCATAATGGCGTGGTGAATATGGCTTTTGTCGGGTTTGAACGGTGACTTTCCTTTTGTAAGGCGGAGGATAATAATGCGCGACGTGTCGACTAGCGGTATGATGATAAAACAGGCAGCCGTTCCGATCGACGAAGTGAATTTAAAGGGTGAGACGACGGGAAGTGCGTAGTTTACATTGACGAAGTGGATGACCAGGATAGCGAGGAGCATGCCGATAACCAGCGCACCCGTATCGCCCATGAAAACTTCGGAGGGTTCCCAGTTGAATATCAGGAATGCGAGGATGGCGCCAAGCATGGAATAAGAGAGGATGCCGAAGGTGGTGTCGCCCACCATGTAGAACCAGGTGCCAAAACAGAAGAGGGAGATGATGGAAATGGTTCCTGCCAGGCCGTCGAGTCCGTCGATCAGGTTGAAGGAGTTGGTGATGATGATGATTGTAAAAATGGTGCAAAGGTAGCTAAGCCAGTCGGGCAGATCGTAGATGCCCAGTATTCCATAAAGCGAGTCAATTCGCAGGTTGAAGAGGAAGATGAGGAGGCTGCCGACAAGGATTTGGCCGAAGAGTTTGAACAGCGCCCTTAGGGGCACGAGATCGTCGCGGACGCCGATAAAAAAGATAATAAAGAGGGCGACGAGGATAAATTTTATCTCGCTCCACATGCTCAGGTCGATCCAGATGAGGGAGGAGAGAAAAAAGCCACAAAAAATAGCGATCCCTCCCATGGAAGGGGTGACCTTCTTATGGATTTTCCTGCGGCCGGGGATATCGAGGATATTCCTTTTCAGGGAATATTTGATGATAACCGGAACGATCAGGAAAGCGATAACGAATGATGTAATAGCAGCCGCTAGTTGGATGGCCATTTTGTCGGGGTCTAAAGGAAACAAATATAGGGAAAGGCCACGAAATACCACAGAAGAATCGGGGCCGCGTGAATTGGCCTCGGCGTTCGAAATTCTTGATTGTCAGTTACCAGTTATGGCTACAACCGACGCAATAGCAGAAGAACCAGATACTTGAACAGAACGACCTGACGCTTAATACGCGTAGGTTCGGAAACGAGCCTGTAGAACCACTCAAGTCCGAAAGCAATGAACAGTCGGGGAGCACGGGCTTTCTTTTCTGTATAGACATCGAAGCTACCGCCAAGCCCCATGTACAATGCTTCATGGTGCATTAATAAGTCTTCCATCAGGAATTCTTGTCTGGGTGATCCCATTGCAACAAACACAATATCCGGTTTTTTTTCGATGAGATCAGACTTGAGTGTAACAATGTCCTCCGGACTCAAGTAACCATTGCGGTAGTTCTTGATATTGATTCCAGAAAAACTTGAACGCAAGCGACGTACAGTGTTATCAATTACTTCATCAGTGGAGCCGATCAGATAGAACGATTTCGAATGTTGAAACGCACTTACGATTTTCAGCCACAGATCTGCCCCTGCAATCTTTCTTGCCCTGATGCCCTTTAAGCGTAAGGCAATTACAGCGCCAATGCCGTCTGGGTAGCTAATATTGTTATTTATGATTCTGGTTAACTGCTCGTGCGGATTGATTATTTTTTCTGCATTCAGTGCAATCAAGATCTTCTTTTTATCTTCGATGAAGGCGAGAATATCCTTCGTGGATTCGAATGCATAGACCCTCTTACCTCTAAGCTGACCCGTAGTCATCATTTCTTTTTAACTGTGAATTCTTCTAGCCAAAAGTATAGATTAAGCAGAAGGAAAATCTGCTTCCTTTTGTCGTAGCCGGAAGAGTGTTGTGTCAATACCTGCTCTACAGCGGTAGTGTCTATATACCCTGAAAGTCGGGAATTTGGCGATAGGAGAATGTCTCTGACAATACCCTCATTTTTCCTAAGCCATTTTACCGTAGGTGAGAGGAAGCCTAATTTTTTGCGACGAACAATTGAGTCGGGAAGGAATCTTTTTGCCAGCTCCTTGTGGATGATTTTTCCCTGACCAATTCTGACTTTGTATTTGGTAGGTAACGTTTCGAGGAAGGCGATGAGGTCGTTATCTAGCATTGGGACGCGCGCTTCCAGCGAGTGCTGCATCGCGATTTTGTCCGTGTACAGCAGAAGATCGTCGGAGAGATTGAATCGGAGGTCAATCGCCATCATTTTGGCTACAGGATTATGGTGATCTCGAAAATTCAAACTTTTGGATACATTCTCTAGCAATGGCAATGCGATATGCCTGTGTTGCGTTCCGACAAGCCGCCCAACTTCCTCGTCGGTAAACAGGGTGTAAATCTCCAGAAACCGATCGAGATCATTTTGGATGCCCGTTGCACCAAGCGCTCTTAGTATAGGTTCATTCTTTGTAAGATGAGCAAGCCAAGGCGACATTGACCGCAGAACCCCGGGTGTTTTCTGCAAAAGCAGCTCTCCCTGATAGCGTCTGTATCCCCCGAGGGGTTCATCGGCGCCCTGTCCCGTCAAGACAACTTTTACATGCTGGCTGGCGAGTTCGCAGAGGAAGTGCATCGGTACAATGGAGTCTGTGGCCAGCGGTTCTTCCACCACGGAACTTGTCTTTTGCAATGTGTCAAAGAAATCCTGATGCCCTATCCGACGATAGTAGTGATCCAGTCCCAGGACACGCGCCGTTTCGGCAGCCGCTTCGATTTCATTTGTTTCATCCTCTTCGTCAAATCCAATGGTGAATGCCTTTACCTTATACGGTGATTTCTTTGATGCGACTGCGCTAACCATCGCCGAGTCAATGCCGCCGCTCAGTAGCGTTCCGACGTCTACGTCGGCCATCAGTTGGGATTCCACGGCTCGTGAAAAATGCTGCTCATAGAGATCAACGGCGTCACTGAAGGAAATCTCACGGCTATTTGGATAGGCGTCTTTATAAGCGTATTGTTTGATCTTCAACGCGGGCGAGTCAAGATCGACCTCGGCAATGTAACCTGGATTCAGCTTTTTGATGTTCTTGATCAACGTCAATGGAGATGGAAGGAATCGAAGCTTTAACAGGGTCGCCAGTGCTATGGGGTCTACGGAAGTTTCAGGGAGAATCGTCGTCAACGGCTTCAGTTCGGAACAAAAAATCATTTTGTCGCCCTGAAGCCAGTAGTAGAGAGGCTTGACACCGAATGGATCCCTTGCGAGAATGACCTTTTTGTTGCTCTTATCCAGATAGGCAAATGCAAAGATTCCATTAAATTCACAAATGCGCTCTATTCCGTGATGCTCAATGGTGCTTAGAATTGTTTCCGTGTCAGACGAACCGCGATATGCATAGCCTGGCATCTTCTTTCTAAGCGCCTGGTGGTTATAGATCTCGCCATTGAAGATCAGTAAGTTGCCGCTGGAAGGCGATTGCATGGGCTGATGCCCGGCTGACGAGAGGTCTACGATGGCGAGCCGTCTGTGGCCAAACGCTACGTGGTAACCGTCAACCGTGGTGCTCTCAAGACCTGAATCATCCGGTCCCCTGTGACTAAGCAGCGCCACAGTGTCACTGCTTAGTGGAAAATTAATTGTACCTATAATGCCGCACACGTTTTTTACTATTTAGGTTAGCCACACTTGCTTTTCGTTGCGCGACCAGCGATTGCTGTATTGAAAGCAAAGAAATGCGTTAAAAAATGCATAAAAAAAGATTCCTTTTTGTCGATCCAGCATCGATTCCGTTACGAGCGATACAATAAGTGTGAACAAAAAGAGCGCGTAAAGATAATTATTGTGCTTCAAAGACATAAATAACGGAAAGAATAAAGATGTCACCAGTAACAATCCTCCAACGAGTCCTAATTGAACGGTTGCTTCTAGAAACCCATTATGTAAATTGTATTTATGTTGAAGGGCGTTGGTCAGGTTGTTTTTTTCGTATACCGTCAATAGCTTTTTTACATGATCACCAGTGCCCACCCCCAGAATGGGATGAGACTGGATGATTTCAAAGCCCGCCAGCCACCGATCGTACCGATTGTCCGTAACCGAAGGTTTGGGGTTCCATATTAATTCGAACCGCTGTTTCGAGTATGTCATGTTCATGATCAGCAGCGCAACTAGTATGTTTATGCCAATGATCAATACTGCCCGCTTAATAACAGAGAGCGAGCCAATGAACAGAAATGCCAATAAATTAACAATGACGATGGCTTGAGCAATTTGATTTCTTGACGCTGCATACAGGATGCAGAAAAGCAGCAATGAAAATACCGCAGATGACAATGCTACAGACATTACACCCTTTTCCCGATAGTGGGTGTAATAGCCCAGTATACAAATGGAAAACACGAGGTACATTGAATAGTAGGCCGGGTGTAGGTTAATCAGGTCGGTGAAATTGGTGTACGCATTAGTGTAATTGAAAAATGACTTTAGTCCGTCGGGGGACGCTGCAACCTCAAGAGTCTTTATTGCCAATGCATAGGTGCTCGCGGCCAGACAGCCTAACAAAAAACTAACGAGAACCCACCGGATCATTTTTGTGTCTATCAATGTGCTTGTGGAATAGACCAAAGGAAAAATCAGTATCAACGACCAGTTTTGGATGTAAAAGAGGCCCTCTGAGATGTCTCGTGTGTAGAGCATTCCAAGCAAGGCGGCGAAGAAGAGGGAACTCAGTATTAGGAATGCTGGCTCTTTATGGAGCGACCTCAGTCTTTCAGCGATACCGGGCGTGGAAATCCAGTTGCCGATAAGAATAACGGTAAAGGTAACCGATAATCCCCTCGGCAGCGGTAAGGAAAAAGCAATCAGGCATGAGGTTAGCCAAAAGATTGCTTTATGAATTTGTCCCCTGTCATTGAGTGATACTCTCATAGATTTGAAGAAGCTTGGAGGCCGTAGACTGGCTGTCGAATTTATTCACAATAAGCTGTTCCCTAAGGTTGGCCGGACGTTCGGCCGTCAATGCCTGATGTGCCAGCGAGGCCAGCTCGGAAGGAGAACCGGATTGCGAGACTCCGCACGGATGAGTATCCTGCATGATATCTCTTACATTGCCAACATCAGTGCTGACAACCGGAACGTTGCAAGCCAACGCCTCTTTGACAGAATTCGGAGAGCCTTCAAAGTCAGACGTGAGGAGATGCAATGAAGCGGCATTGAAATAGTAGTTTACCAGTTCACGGGGAATCGAGGTGAGAAGCAGTTCTTCGATATTGTTGAGACCTTTTTCGACCTTCAGAATTTTCATAACAGCCCGAAATTTATCGTATCGCTTTTCCGGGCGATGTAGTCCACCTGAGCTCACAAAGAGTACATATCTTTTCGACGGATCGAGTTGAAGTTTTTCTTTGGCAAGGCTTTGGCTAATGGGTTCAAACAAAGAAAGATTTACTCCATTGGGAAGGTAATGGGAATTGCGATCGGCGCTCAGTTCTTCTGGAATTCTCTTTTTGAAGATGCGCGAGTCCGATCTTGATAGTACCATGCGATAAGCCCAGGAACTGAACCGGCGGGTGGCAAAATTGTTGGGAAGTAGGATTTCATTCTTTCCGTCACTCATGAGAGACACAATGACCTTTGCCTTCAGGTATGACTTCAGGAGGAGGAGGGGAAGCGCACTTAGGAGGTGATGGCAATGAATGATATCGTAATTTCCAGCGTCTGAAATGATCCCTGGCAATGCGCGGATGTATTCGAATTTTCCGTACTTCTGTCCGTTGATGAACCGGACTACGTTTGTGGCAGTAGTGCCATGCAAGGAATCGATTTGTTCTTTGATGAATATCCCATAAATGGGATTGCCCGGGTATGGGTATGCATTGGTTACGTGAAGCACTTTCATGACTGTTCCTGCGTTTTTTGCGAAGGCTCAAGTGTTGACATGTAGCCCAGCACATATAGATAGAAAAAGAAGGACTCTGTGTGCAGTGCACTTCCAAGCAGCGCGCACAGCAGGAAGTAATAGAAGACCAGCAGGCCGTCTCGGAGGTTATGTCGATTCAATATACGCCGGTTCAACTTGTAAAAATAGGAGATAACCATAATGAATACCCCAAAGCCTATTAATCCGGTTTCAATCAATATTTTCACAAAATCCGAATGTGAAATAAACGGCTCCCCTGTCGGTTTTTTGATTCCGTCAAGTTTAGTCTCTTGTCCGATTCCCGCTCCGGTAAGCGGGTGTTTTTGATACCAATCTTCAATTAGCATTGACCATTGTAAGATTCGCCACTGAAAGGAGTTGTCCAGCTTTTCACCATAGGTGATTTTGCTTGGAAGTATTTCAGATTGAATGACACTTGTAAATCGTTCCTTCACCTCTTCGTTTAAAAGTCCGAGAAAAAGTGCGGTCGTTAAGATCAGTATCAGATATCCAATTCGGCGTTGGAGAACGACATAATAGAATGCAAATGAAGACAACAAGGCGGCGATAATCCTCATGGTATTATTGTAGGCGAGGAACCAAAGAACCAATAATAGAAGTGTCAGAAAGAGACCTCGATTGCGGTCGTGCATGAAGAGAAGGAAGAGAATTAGAGAAACTAGTCCAAAGAATAGTCCAAACTTCGCGGTCTCCTCAAAGAATCCACCCAGCCGCAACTGACCGCCAATTAATACGACATCGCCTGAAGCGAACTCGAAAACGGCAAAAAGGAGATGGAACACAACAATGCCGAGAAATGCCGTCTTTATTTTTTTTGGCGACAGATGAGCGGTGCTATCGGCGCCTATCCTAAATAACGCAATGATCGTCAAATACCGCGAAACGTCGTAAACAAACAAGAAGGGGTCGTAGTCGTTGATGAAAATTGTAATTGCTCCCAGTCCGATTACCAACAGCAGCGCGCTGAGTGTCAACCAGGCACTTACCGAGAGCCGTACCGGTCGTAACGTCAAGGATGCACCCAGGTAGAGAATTGCGAGGATTCCAAAGAGCCTGTTGAAGGCTGAGTTGTCGATAAAGACAGTCAGCCGAAACATCAAAAAGATCAGGAAGAGGGTGATAACCAGGCGGCTCATGTCCGGGGCTTTGTAAACCGGTAAATGTAGTCTATTTGCCATAACGACGGATTGTATCGTTGGCGATTTTTTTGGAAAATTTTAGTATTGGTGGTGATTTGCTAAATTCGCCCCCAATTATCATTCTATGAGTTATCGTGAATCGCACAAGGGGAAAGACAAGGGCGTTCAGTATAGTCAACAGTTTGTCAACAAGAACTATCGAAATTTTCTCTGGCGCCAGGAACAGCGGTTACTTCGCCGGTGTATTGAGGGGTTAGGCATCAAAGGTCCCTACCTGGATTTTGCGTGCGGGACCGGGCGGATCACCTCCTTTGTTGAGCAGTATGTCACGCCATCTTATGGAGTTGATATTTCGTCGTCGATGCTGTCCGTTGCGAGAAGGTCGGTAAAGAGCTCTGTCCTTCTCCAGCGGGATATTACTACTGAAGACGTCGACCTTCCGCCCCTGTCATTTATCACAGCGTTTCGTTTTTTTTTGAATGCAGAAGATGAGCTTCGCGCTGCGGTCATGGCTAAGCTCGCTTCTCTGCTCGACAAAGGAGGAATTCTCTTATTCAATAACCACATGAACAAATGGAGTATACACGCCATACTCGTCCGACTTTACAGGACTGTTACATTCAATAAACGCCGCGATTTCAATACACTTAGCAGTCGTGAAGTTGATGCCCTCGTGCGGTCGGCTGGTTTGGTTGTCGTTCAAAGATACTATTACGGCTTCGTTCCCATTCTACGGGAAAATACAATCATCCCTATTCCGTTGATAAGC
>CAYMWA010000162.1:0-8112 GCA_964393795.1 uncultured Roseivirgaceae bacterium | reverse complement strand
ATGCCAACGCAAGCTTCGTCGGGCAAAGCATTAACACATGAACACATGAACACATGAACACATTAACACATTAGTTTTTTTTCACCTCCCCATAAACGGATCGGTGATGCTATCCACTCCCGTTTCCACCCGACCCGCATAGCGCCTCACATCGCTTGCACCTTCCACGGCCACTGAAAAATCATACCAACCATGCGCGGAGGCAGTATCCACTGTCAGCGATTTTGTGGCGCCGGCTTTGATCGAAAGGGGCATTTGCTTCTTGCTATATTTGTCGTCTGTCACTTTGACCTTCGCGGCCTTCTTGCCGCGGTTGGTCACATCAATCTTCAGTTCGCCTGACGGCTTTCGTCCGCTAATGACCATTGGTGTACACTTCACTTCCAGTCCCGCACCAGCTGTTCCGGTAAACTCCCGGAAGAACCCGTTCGGACCGTAGACTCTGAGGTGATATTGACCGTTTTCAAATGACTGCAATGGCCAGCGATATTCCAGCTCATCCCCGGACCTGACGGCAAAGGCCCATGTCCGCACAGGCTCAAACTTTCCCGTCTCGTTGTTTCGGTAATTACCGGGCGCATACACATTAAAGCCCGATCCGAGCGATTCATTTCCAAAAAGGCGATTACCGCATTTGAACCTGATAATGAATTCCTTCCCATCATCACTCAATGTACCGTCAGCGTAGAGCTCATACTTCAGCGCGTTGGAAGGCTTCGTGCCCGGTTCTTGACGCGGCAATACTGAGGCAGGTGACGCCACGAGTGCGCTTGTCTTCTCAGGCGTGAGTGCCTCAAAGTTATCCGGCAGCGCTTTGAATCGCGCATTGTAGATTTGCTGTATGTACTGATTCCGGTCGAGCCAGTCGGGAAGATCTATAGCCTCCCCGTTGTAAGGCCTGAAGACGGAAGTCAAATCGCCGCTCACGGTTCGGCGCCAGGAGCTGATATTGGGTTCATGAACCTTTTTCCCGGTCTTCTTCGACAAAAACTTTTCGAGGAATTGGATCGTGGAGGTGATGTCGCAAACCTCCGAGTTCACCCACCCACCACGCGACCAGGGGGAGGCGATGATCAATGGCACCCGGTATCCGAGGCCGACCGGGCTCGTCCGCGCATCGTCTTCGTCAAAGCCGGCCTTAAGTTCTTCTTCGCGGCTAACAAACTCGCCAGTGACATCGACGCCGGAAGAAACTTTTCCAGTCCCTGCATCGCGGGGATTCGGGGCTACAAATGGAGGAATGTGGTCGAAGTAGCCGTCATTTTCATCGTAGTTCAGGATAAAGATCGTCTTCTTCCAGACTTCCGGATTTTGCGTGAGGATGTCGAGCACTTCCGAAATATACCAGGCACCATACCACGGCGCGCTTGGATGATCGGAAAATTTCTGGGGGGCCACAAGCCAGGTGACTGTTGGCAGTTTCCCCTCCTTCACGTCCTTTCGAAATTGATAGAGAATATCTCCTTTGGGCACCTTTGTAACGCGCTCGACATCGCCGTCCATGTAGCGCATGTCCTCTACCTTGTGGTAGTCAGGATCCCCGGTGTTGGTCATAAAGGCTTTGTTGTGCAGATTTTTTTCACGGGGTGACAACTTGGCAAATTCGTCCGGATTCCATTTCTCCAGGTGCTCCTTCACCTGCTCAAGTTGTTTCCGTTTTTCGAGCAGCGCTTCTTCGTGTTTGGCGGTATCCGCGCCACCCGCGCTGATTTGCTTTTCAAGGGCGGTAATCTCCTGCGGAAGCCCTTTTTCGCGATTCTTCAGATACTTATAAAAACCGGTACTGAAACGGACTCGGTGTTGCGTAAACCATTCGAGGTTGTTGTCGGTAAAGTTGGCGAGCAGGGATGAATCTTCTACGTCGGTCGGCAGGCTCACCTCATTTTGGTACACTTTCCACGAAATGCCATGGTCCTCCAGCCGTTCCGGAAAAGTCGGCCATTGTCCCTCCTTGCTGTAAGTCAGTTCACCGTTTCTGACCCTTGCTTTCTCACCGTTTTCATGTGTTTTCCCGGTCCAGAAGTAGCTTCTGTTCGTCGTCGTTCCGGTGAGGGCTGCACAGAAGTGTTGATCGCATACCGTAAATGCATCTGCCAGCGCGTAGTAAAAAGGAATGTCTTCGCGCGTGTAGTAGCCCATCGTCAGCGGTATATGCCTGAAGTCTTTGTTGCCGGGCCTCTTAGCTTCAATCCAGCCGTCGTACTTACCTTCGTTGCGTGCATCCACCTGGTCAGTCCAGGAGTGGCCTACGCCACCCATCCAGGCGGCGCGCGTATCGTGGATATTGAGACGGAAGGGCAGGAACCGGTTCCCAGACTTGTCCGGTTGAAACCAAACGGGATTCTTGTCCGGTAGTGAGATGGCCAGTGGATCATTAAATCCGCGAACCCCTCTCAGCGTCCCAAAACAATGGTCAAACGAACGGTTTTCCTGCATCAGCATCACCACGTGCTCTGCATCATAGAAGGTGGTGCCCGGATCCGGCGCGATCGCAAGCGCTTTTTGGATGGAGGCCGGCATGGCAGTCCAGGTGCCGAGTGTACCTGTCAAGAGGGCGGCTTTTTTCAGGAAATCTCTTCTGGAGTCGTTCATGTTCTTGTGTTTCTTAGGTGGACAATGTGGGCAACACCACGTGAATCGAAGATATATCGCATTCCAATATAAAATCATTTTTGGATTTTACAGATAGCATGAAGCGCATAATAGGGACAAAAATGCGCCTGACTTTGTCGATATGCTTCGTATGGAGCACTTCGCTGTCCTTTGTCACAGTCGGAACGAACGCAACGGCCGCGGTATGCCATACTATCAAAATGGCAGGTAACTGGAGCGCATTTGCGTCGAGGTTACCTGATGGCCGGTTTCATCGCGACAACAAATACAATAGCGGCGATTGCAAGGATAAAAAGTGAAGTGTACCTTACGCACGTAAAGGAAGGCACATCAGCCTTCGAGTTGACCGGCCGTAAGCATGATTCTTCGTCAAGGGCGCACGGCGATTCTCGGTTAATAAACTCCACACCATACTGACAGTTTATCGTCGGTGACGATGCTCATCGCATCGCCCGATTCAATGCGTGTATGCATTCACGATCGGTCCGGTATTTTTCACCGGTCGACTATTTTATACACTTTAACTTAATCATATGACGGACAAATTTTACGGTTTCTGGTGTGGTCCAACGCGATCAGGATTCAAAGCAAAGATTGCGCTGACCTTGTTGATCGGTTTGTGTTTAACATTGCCACTGTCTGTACGGGCCGAGGCATTGCTTCAGGAACAGGTACCTGTAAGCGGGAAAGTGACAGATGAGGAGAATGCGCCGCTGCCCGGCGTCAACGTGCTAATCAAAAACACCATGACGGGGACAGTAACCGATATTGACGGAAATTACTCCATAACGGCCGATGCCGATGCGATTCTGGTTTTCAGCTTTATCGGATATGTAACGACAGAGGTGCCGATAAACGGTAGAAGCAGCATCAACATTCAGTTGCAGCCCGATGTACAGACGCTGTCGGAAGTAGTGGTAGTGGGATACGGTACACAGAAAAAATCAGACTTGACGGGTTCCGTCGGCCAGGTTTCCTCTGAAGAACTTCTCGAACGTCCCGTTACCAACGTGTTGCAAGGGTTGCAAGGCCGCGTGGCGGGTGTCAACGTGTTCCTGAACTCTGGCGCCCCCACTGCGAGCCCGAGGGTGGTGATTCGCGGAATGGGCACGATCAATTCATCATCCGGTCCACTCTACGTAGTCGACGGGGTGGTGATGGAAGACATTGCCTTCCTCAACCCCTACGACATCGAGAGCATGGAAGTGTTGAAGGATGCGTCCTCCACCGCCATCTACGGAGCCCGCGGGGCCAATGGCGTCATCCTGATCACGACGAGAAGAGGCGCCAGAAGGGAGGGCGTAGTCGTCGGCTACGACGGATTTGTCAGTCTGGGAACGCTGCGCAAGAAAATGGACGTCATGAATGCTCGCGAATGGCTGAGCGTGGTCGAAACAGGCATGAAAAACACGCCCAAATATGATCCGACCAAAAATCCGGTCTTCACGACCGATGATCCCAACCTCTTTGATGAGAACGGAAATCCGCTCTACGATACTGACTGGCAGGAAGCAGCTACGCGGGATGCGGTGTCACACAATCATCAGATCTCCATTCAAAGCCGTGGCGAACAATCGTCAATGGGTACCTTCCTCAATTATTCACGCACCGAAGGCATCATGCTCAACAGCTGGCTCGAAAGGATCAATGGAAAAATCGCATACGATGTAAACCCTACGGACTGGCTATCTGCAGGTGCGAATGTGCTGATCAATGTCACCAAAGAAAATGCAGTTGAAGAAGGTGGAGGTGCACAGGTTCCCCGGCGTACCATGATCGAAATGCCTCCGATTTTTCCGGTCAAATTCCCTGATGGCACGTGGAGTAACAGTCAAATGATCTCCGATGCCTATTTGCTGGAAGCCATGGCCAACCCGGTGCACGTACTGGAGACAGAAGACCGCCTTCGCAACCGCACGCAATTGTTCGGAAACGTTTATCTCACGTTCCACCTGGCCGAGGGACTCGATTTGAAAACGCAGTTCGGATTTGACCGCCACGATCGTCTTTTCCGCCGGTATGCGCCAGACGACCTGATCAACATTTCGTCTAATCAGGGCGGATTTGCGGAAATAGAAAATCAACGTGTGAACTACTGGCAGGAAGAAACATTCCTGTCGTATAACCGGGAAACAGATGAGCACCGCATCAATGCCGTGCTCGGATTGAGCTGGCAGGAGCGCAATTATGATCAGAACTATCAATATGCGGAAGGGTTCTCTGACAACTTTCTGAAGTATAACAACATTGACGCCGCAGCAAGGCCGTCAGCACCGTCTTCAGACCACGACCGCTGGGCGCTCAACTCCTACTTCCTGCGTGCAGGGTACACGTACCAGAATAAATATATCCTTACCCTTACTGGAAGGGTAGACGGATCGTCGCGATTCGGAGAGAACAACAAGTATGGTTTCTTTCCTTCAGCAGGTATCGGTTGGCTCATATCAAATGAACCATTCATGAGTGATATGGGCGCCGTCAGTGCGCTGAAGTTGCGCGCAAGTTATGGTGTGACCGGTAATACGGAAATCCCCACCTACCAGTCGCTGGCCACTATCTCGTCCGGTACGACGCTATTGAACGGAACACGGTCACCGTTCAGCTACGTGACACGTCTGCCAAACCCTGACTTGTCGTGGGAAAAAACCAAACAGTTTGATATCGGATTTGAACTAGACTTGCTCGAGGATCGCGTATCGGTGGAGTTTGACTATTATCACAAACTGACGACCGACTTGCTGCTGGACAGGCCTGTTCCGAATTCCACCGGATTCTCCGGCGTTCGCGATAATATCGGAAATGTATTGAACCGCGGCATTGAAGTCATGATCAACACGATCAACCTCAACCGGGCCAACCTTACATGGCAGTCAACACTCAACTTTAATTACAACAAGAACAGGATTGAAAAGTTGGGTGAAAACAACGAAGATATTTTTGGTGGTCCTTTCTGGGTCACGGGAAGCCAGACGATCTTCCGCGTAGGTGAGCCCATCAGCTCATTCTGGGGCTATGAACGTTTCGGTACCTGGGGCACAGACGAAACGCCTCCTCCGGGTGTGCTGCCGGGGCAGGCAAAGCGCTCTGCGGAACCGACGATCATTGGCAAAGGGGTTCCTTCCTGGACAGGAAGCTTCATCAACACCCTTCGCTACAACAACTTCGATTTAACAGTCGACCTCCAATTCGTGTATGATGTAGATATCCTGCAGCAATTCTTCCACTCGACGGAAGATCGCTCCGGCATCGCGAACGGACTGCGAACAATACTGCAGGGATGGACACCTGAACATCAAAATACAATGATTCAGGAGATTCGTCACCAGGGATATGCCGGACAGGACAGCCAGGTCGACAGTCACTGGATTGCCGACGGTTCTTACCTGCGCGGCAACCTGATTTCACTCGGCTATAACTTTGGAGGCAACCTGCTCGAAAGCACGGGACTCAATAGTCTGCGCGTTTACGCGAGCGTCCAGAACGCCTTCGTGATTGATTCCGACGAGTTCAAGGGATACGATCCGGAAGCCACTTCGTGGGGAGAGCAGTGGACGCAAAATATCTTCTTCTTCCAGTATCCAAAGCCGAGAACGTATACCCTCGGGGTTAACCTCAAATTCTAACGTTAAAACGAATCTCGTATGAAACTAAAATATATTACAATACTCCTGGTGATGTCGGTACTTCTTCCTTCGTGTGAAGACTTCCTCAAGGAAGAGCCAAAAGATGAGTTCAGTGTTGGACAGTACTTCAGCGACCCTGACCACGCATACAGTGCGGTCAACGGCCTCTACCGCACCGGTGCTCCGCAGATGTTTGACGGTGGCGTGTATTCCGGAACACCTGCGATGTTCATTCAATATATGACCGGAATGTTCGACAATGAATACAAAGGTCAGGAAGTCCACATCCAGCGCGCTCAACAGCTCACGTTGGACGGACTGAACACGGCTGGGTATATTGACTCGCGCTGGAGTGATCTTTACAACGGGATATCCAGGGCCAACAACGCGATTGCCAATATTCCCACGACACCAGGCCTGACAGATGCGCAGCGTAATCAGCTTTTGGGCGAAGCGCTGTTCTTTCGGTCGTTTGCATACTTCTATCTCGTGAGAATGTTTGGGCCGGTGCCACTCATTACCGAACCAGTGACTTCACTGGAGGGCATCTATACGGAAAGAAGTTCAGTGGCAGATGTTTATGCGCAGATCGTGGAAGACCTCCGTTTCGCATTGGAACAAGGCGGCCTGTCGACGGCTCACCAGGCCGACAATGAAAACCGGATCACTCAAGGTGCGGTTGCTATCCTCCTCGCAGATGTATACCTCACGATGGCAGGATATCCACTTCAGCAAACAGAGCGCTATGCCGATGCCGCTACCATCGCCAGCAACCTGATTAATGGGCAATATGGAACCTACGTGCTTGAACAAAACGGTGCCGATCCGTCAGCCAGCGCCTATAACAAGATGAGGATGAGCGATGTGTCGCCCGAGTACATTTATCAAAAGGAATATACGGTCGGGATTGCTGATTCGCCTTACCCGCGGTGGACGTATCCGGTGGCATTGGTGAAGTACACCCAATACGACATCACTAACGGAGCGTACCAACCCGAGCCGGAATTCCTCTGGGCATACGATCCCAACGACGACTTACGCATGCAGAACAAGCAGTTCTTTCACTGGACCGCCGACACCCCTGATGGTGAAGTTTCGTTCCCGCCGACGCCTTATGTCTGGCATGACGATGTAGCGCTGTTTTCAGAGCCGCCGGCTTCCGGCAAGGACCTGCCAATTTATACCTATCCCGATGCGCTGCTCATTGCGGCAGAGGCCATTGCGCGAAGTGAAGGCGTAACCGCCGATGCGATCAACTATCTTGCACAGGTGCGGGGAAGGGCTTACTGGAATCTGGGCGTCGCCGGCGTGGAAGCTGCCCTTGCAGGCATGGGTACGGATGAGTTTGTGGAAGAAGTGTGGACTGAACGCATGCGCGAACTTGTGTTTGAGTTTCGCACCTGGTTTGATATCCAACGGACCCGAAAATATCCGGTTACCGACGAAAACAATCGAGGGGAGGTAACTTTTGTCGACGTAGTCGGTCACACCAATCCTATGGGAAGCACTTATGCTGAGAAGCATTTGCTATTCCCTATATCGCAAAACGAGCTGCAAAGGAATCCGAGCCTGGGAGAAAATAATCCCGGATACTGACACGAGCGAAACATAACTTCATACAATTCAATCCCCGATGCATGTACGTCGGGGATTTTTACTACAGCGGCTACTCGGAACGTAGTGACTTTACGGGGTTCACTGTTGCGGCCTTAATCGATTCAAAGCTGACGGTTAACCATGCGATGATGAGGGCCGACAGAAAGGCGATCACAAAAATCGTCCATTCAATGGCGATGTGATACGCGAAGTCGCCAAGCCATTGGCTCATTCCGTACCACGCCACCGGGACGGCTATAGCCGTGGCGATGAGGATCAA
>CAYMWA010000161.1:0-8179 GCA_964393795.1 uncultured Roseivirgaceae bacterium | reverse complement strand
CAGCTCGAACACTTGTTCCAGTCTGCTCACATGCTCCTGCGTCACCTCCAGGTGTTCACTAAAAGCGTTGGCCAATTCTTCCGATGAACTGGCCTTCTGCATTTTAGGAAGCGTCTTCACCAGATGCTTCTCTGCCCAGTAGATGTCGCGCAACTCTTCAAGAAACAGTTCCCTCAGCATGGAATTGTTTTCCGTTTGTGCGTCAGGCTGCTTCGCAGACTCCGCCGATTTTTTTGCTGTTTTTTGCATACTTCACATTTTAAGTTTGATGATCAGATCCAACCACGCATGCGCGTGCGGCTCACGCAGGAAAAAAGGATGCCCGTATGATTTATTTTTTCAAAGAGAACTTTTGAGGAATTATGGTAATTTAGCGCCGACGCGCGTGCGAGATTTGCACGCTTAAGAGATCGTATGATAAAAATTGTTGGAATTATACCCGCGAGATTTGCCTCGTCCCGATTTCCGGGAAAGCCGCTTGCGGATATAGGGGGAAAGAGTATGATCGAAAGGGTCTACTTCCAGGCTCGAAAGTCGAAATACCTTTCCGATGTCATCGTCGCTACAGATGATCAATCGATCGCCGACAAAGTGAAGAGCTTTGGTGGAAACGTATGCCTCACCTCACCCCATCACCCCAGCGGCACTGACCGTTGTGCTGAAGCGATACAATTGCTTAAAATAGAATGCGATGCGGTGGTAAACATTCAGGGCGACGAGCCCTTTATCAACCCGAAACAAATTGACCTGCTGTGTTCGTGCTTCGACGACGGCCGCACCGAACTCGCCACGCTCATCAAAAAAATTAGTGACAACGCAGTGTTGTTTAACCCCAATTGTCCGAAGGTGGTCATCGACCGAGACCGTTTTGCCATTTATTTCAGCCGTCACCCAATACCGTTTCTCCGCGGCGTGGAAAAAGAACAGTGGCTCGAACGACATACCTACTATCAACACATCGGCATTTACGGTTACCGCACGACTGTGCTGAAGGCCATTACCGGACTTGCACCTTCGTCACTAGAAAAAAGCGAGTCGCTTGAACAGCTGCGGTGGCTGGAAAACGGGTATCGGATCAAAACCGCCACCACGCCGTTCGACACGATGGCCATCGATACACCCGATGATTTGGAGCGTGTGGTAGCTGATTTTGGTGGGAAGAGTTGAGGTTTGAAAGGTTGAAAGGTTGGAGAGGTTGGAAAGGTTGAAGAAGGTGGGAAAGGTTGGAGGTTTAGAGGTTGGTGCGGTTGGAAATAGATCATACCGGGTTGAGGGGCTGCATTTGCAGTGTGGTTTCTGCGAACTTCACTATTTCAGCGTAGACGCCGTCGACATCTTTGGAAGTGAGGTAGGATCCGATCACGTGCGCACCTGCATCTGGTATGGCCACAATGCGCTTGCTGGCGGCGGGGGTCGCCAGCTGACCGTTCATCTCAAGCATGGCACTCACCTTCACTTGCGGATCCTGCTCTTTTTCATTCTTGTAGTAGTACAACGTGAGCGACGGCTGCGACACCGCGCGGAAGGTCTCCGGCGTCATCGTCGATTCGACTAGTTCTTCAAGCTGAACCAGCGCTTCAAGCCGGTATTTTGAATTCCAGTATTTGGAAGTTTCTTCATCAGACTCCGTTTCGCGGTATTTTCCTCCCATCACGAGCCGTGCGATCTGGAGGCCCCACGGATCATTGAGAATGAAGGCTGCAGGATCGTTGATCGCAATATTGGGCGAAAGGTTGATCAACGCATACACGCGGTCGGGATAAGTGGCCGCAAGTTTCAAAGCCAGTGTACCGCCCGTCGACGTACTCATCAGGATGACTTTCCTGCCAATCCGGTTCCCTATCGCGAGCGCTTCCCTGGCACTTTCCCATGCCCGTTCGGCGGTAAAGTACAGCAGCGACTCCGTTGTGTCTATGCCATGATCCGCAATCCGTGAAAGAAACAGATTGCAGCCATATCTTTTCGCAAAATCACGGTGTACCGGATCACCTTCCTTGTGACTGGCCGAAAAGCCGTGGAGGTACACGATCGCGTAATCCGTTTGGCTTCGGCTACTGTCATTCCATACGATTTGGGCTTCATTGCCGGGCTTGATCCTGTGCCTGCTCTCGCTTTCGCGGATATATTTCTCCAGTCCGTCGGCCGTTTCCGGTATCACGGGGATGTCGTTGCTATACTTCGGTGGCTCTGGCGCTGGACCGAGAAAGTAAAGGCCCGCCAACAGCAACACCGGAAAAGACCACCGGATCCAACGATGTTTTCGCATCCTCAATGATAGTAAAAAGCAGGAAAATATCCACAAAGGCGATGCCGGTTGCAGAGTTGCAGGTTGCAGGTTGAGCCCGAAGGGCAACTTCCCGGAAGTTTCAAACTTCCGGGAAGTTGAACGTTCACGCCTTACAACTTAAAACTTAAAACTTACAACTTAAAACTTAAATCAGTTTCTCGAGGTTGGCCTTCGCTATCGCTTCTGATTTGCTGTTGACCTGTAACTTGGCGTAAATGTTCTTAATGTGGGTCTTCGCGGTTTCTTTCGAGATGAACAAATCCTCCGAAATCTGCGTGTAGGTCTTTCCTTCCGCAATCAACTGAAGGATCTCCGTTTCCCGCCTGGTCAGCGGCGAGTTGGGATTGACATGAAAGTTATCGATCACCATGCGGGCAATGCGACTGCTCATCGGGGCACCGCCCTTCACAATCTCGTCCAGCGCTGACAACAATTCCATGTAGTTGGCGCTTTTGGTGATGTAACCGGATGCCCCTGCCTTCAGTGCCTCAAAGACAAGCTCACTATCCTCATAAACCGTTACCATAATGATGTCGCTTTGCGGATTTTTGTCTTTGATTATTTTAGTGCACTGGATGCCGTTCATGCCCGGAAGTTCAACATCCATGAGAATGATGTCAGGTTTGTCGCGATGAATATTGTCGATGGCGTCTTCGCAGTTGCCATAGGCATTGACCACTGTAAACTTTTGTGAGCTGTTTACAATCAGACTGAAGCTGTTTCTGATTTCCTGATCGTCTTCCACAATCAGCACGCGTTTCTTAAATGGTAAGGCCATATTTCAAGGTTTTATTCAGTTTAAAATTAAGGATGATGCGCGTTCCCTTGTCTTGTACACTCTGTATACGTAAAACGGCGCGTATCTTGTCGGCCCTTTCGCGAATATTTTTGAGTCCGTTCGATTTTTCGATTTCACCGGGGCGAAACCCGATGCCATCATCTTCAAAGGTCATTTCAAAAGTGTCGTTCTCACCGACAAGCGACAACGACACATTGCAGGCCTGAGAATACTTGAAGGCATTGGTCATCACTTCCTTAAAGATCAGGTTAGCCTCCCGGCTGAATCCATAGGGTAACCCGCGCTTTTCTTTCACTTCATTAAAAGCCCTGAAGTTGATGCCCTTTTCTTCGAACAGCTTTTCACCAAAGTCGCGTATGTGCAGAAACAGCTTGGAGAGTTCATCATTGCCGGGGTCGATCGACCAGATAAAGTCGCGCGTCCCTGAATAGAGATACTTGGCTGAGTCCTCCATCTTCGAGTAAAGGTCCAGGTGACTTTGACCGTTGCCGCTGTGTCCGTTGAGTTTCAGCTGGCTGATGTAGTTGATAATCCGCGTGAGCTGATTGCCCATTTCGTCGTGAAAATCACGCGCAATCTCCTTGCGCAGGCTTTCCTGTTCGGTTGCGCGGATGCGTTCTCGCATCACCAGCCGGTTGACCTTCCGCTTTACGCGGAGGTACAAAGCCAGCGTGATGATCCCGCCAAGGAGGATGAAGAGTCCCACAACAAAAGCGGCCGTCTTATAAAACGGTGTCCTGATTGTAAACGCATACGCCACGGAAGCGGGCGCCCAGTTTCCCTCATTATCGGTAGCCATCACCCTGAACGTGTATTGACCAGACGGAAGATTGCTGTACGTCACCTGGTTATTGGAAGAGGCCTGCGACCAGGTCTTGTCAAAATTTTCAAGCAGATAGCGAAATTTTACCGACTTGGGATAACGTTTGTCTACCTTATTGTAATGAAAGGTGATGTGGTTCAGTTCAGGCGGAAGCTCGGGTTGAAATGGAATTTTGAAAAAACCGACAAGGCTGTCTGCGTAGTCACGCGCGGGATACTCACCATAAAACAATTGCACTGATGTGAGGTGTAGATCGAATGATTTTTTTCCATGCCTCCTGGGTTCGTTGAACTGATACAAACCGTCGATCAAACCAAACAATTTGATGTCGTCACTGAGATAAAATGCATTTTGATTTGTCTCGACGCCGGTCAATCCGTTCTCGAAATCATAGTGCCGGTTTTGTGTGATCTCAAGCGATGCGTTGAGCTTGAGTCGTGAAATTCCTTTCTCGGTACCAATCCAGAGATAGTCTTGTGGATCGGCTGCTACAAAATAGATAAAGTCGGACGGAAGTCCCTGATGTGTGGTGATCATCTTCTTCGCACCCGTGGCCGGATTGTAGATTGCAACGCCAGCGCCGCCTGATCCGACCAATATCAGCGAATCCCGGAACGAATGAATGGAGATGCCACTGGTGTTCTGGATTTCCGGGATCGAAATGGGATCGATGGTCTCGCCCATCAGCGTGCTGATGCCGAACTCATTGCCGATAAACAACCTCTTGTAAAATGTTGAGTAGTGAACAGCCGTGATCATATTTGAATTCAGGCCGTTCTCCATCGTAATGTGCTTGAAAGTATGGCCGTCGAAGTAGTTCAGGCCGCCATCAAACGTCCCCGCATAGAGATGACCCGATTCATCAAAAGCGAGATTAATCACCATCGAACCGGACATGCCGTCGGCCCTCGTGAACCAGGTAAACGAATCGCTCCGGGGATCATATCGGGCAAGTCCGTAACTCGTTCCAATCCAGAGTGTGCCGTCTGGCGATTCCGCAATTGTATGCACTTCGTTGCGATAGGGATCGGCGCCATAGAGATATGATCGCAGCTCGCCATCCTTCATCCGCCACAGTCCCTTCGTCGTCGACCCGATCCAGATGGCCCCGTGGCTGTCGCGATGAATGGCCATCACTACGCCTGGATCAGCAGGCCCGTACCGGTCGAAATCCTGCACGAAATATTTGTAGAGCCCCTTCCCGGAAGTGGCAAACCAGGTATTGCCTTCCGAACCAACCATGACCTGATTCACCCCAACATCCCGCAATACGGTATCAATGACCGTTTTATTGCCGACAATCTTTTCCTTCATGAGATCGTTGCCGTAACGCGTCCAGAAAACACCGTTAATAGAATCCGCATATACGATCTTGTTCTTTATGGGGAGGTGCGATGGCATAAATCCGCCGCTCAAATCAAAAATAAAATATCCCTTATCTGTCGCGAGCCACGATTTACCCTGGTACTGGAATAAACTGTATAACCGGTTAAACGTTGGTTTGTGATTAATCTGAAAGTCCCGCGTACGCGATTTCACATAGAAGGAACTGTCATTTCCATAGAGCAGGATGGTTTCGTCGGGCAAAACCTGACCATATCGAAACTCAACACCGGGCACAATGGGTTTGGACCAATAGTATACGGAATCATTGAAGAGCTTGCCCATGTTGCCGGGGGCGGAAAGGAAGAACAGCGTATCGGCTAATTCAAAAGCGCGACCAATGCGCTTGGCGGTAACCGGCGAACCCGGCTGGGCAAATGTTCGAAACGAAGTACCGTTGAAGCGGGAAATTCCCCGCGGGTGGATAATCCAGAGGTTTTGATCTGAGTCGAGCGTGAGATAGGTAACAATATTGCTGAGCAGTCCGTCGAGGGTTGTATACACTTTAAACTCTCTCCCATCAAAGCGCGCCAGGCCTCCGCCGTGGGTACCAATCCACAGGTATCCGTTTTCATCTTCAACCACGATGCTCACCTGCGATTGCGGCAAGCCATCAATGGCCTTGTAGTTCCTCATCGACCAGGCCTGCTGCTGCCCCTGAGCGACAAACGCACACAATACGATCAAGCCGGTAAAAAGAGTCTTTGCCATAATATGCTCTTGCAAATTACACGATAATCGCGGGATAAAGATATCACCCTTTGTGGGGGAGTCTTTCTTGAAAGGTTGGAAAGGTTGCAGGTTGCAAGATGCAGGTTGCAGGTTGCAGGTTGCAAGATGCAGGTTGCAGGTTGCAGGATGCAGGTTGCAGGGTTGCAGGTTGCAGGGTTGCAGGTTGCAGGTTGCAGGTTGCAAGATGCAGGTTGCAAGATGCAGGTTGCAGGTTGCAGGAAGGTGGGGTTGGTTAGCGGGTGCTGTAAAAGCCGGTGGGTTCTTTGGGGAGGGGTACGGCGATCATAGTTTGGACGATTGCGCCGACGGGTTCTTCGTTCTCGTAGGGCAGGCTAAGGAAGGCGGCGAGTGTTTTGGCCACCTGGTTCTGGTAGGTGGTGGCCCTGACTTTCATTTCACCGAAGGCTGGTGTGTCGGGACCGATCACGGCAAACCAGATATGCCGGGAGCCGGCAGCCAAAAGGCGGTGCTTTCGCCAGTTGTTTTTTCCATTACCTCTGCCGTGGTCAGTCGTAATAAACAGGGTGGTCTTATTGCGGTAGTCGGGTTGGGACTGTACCCAGTCCCATAGTTGGGCGATCATGGCATCAGCGCGGTGTGCGGCATCAAGGTACTTGTCATACTTGCCCTTATGCGCATAGTGGTCGGTCTCGTCGAATCCGATAAAGGTGACGCGCGGTCTTTCGCGCTTGAGGTACTCCATCGCGTATTGAAAAGTGATGGAATCAGAACGCGGATGTGTGCGGAGCATGTCGTTTAACATCCGCTCCCGGCGCGATATGGGTCCGCGTGCAATGTCTTTTCCCGCATTGACATGTAGCGCCGACGTTGACTGGCGGAATATATAGGGAAAGGCATCCCAGGTGGCAAAGATCGCGACCTCATCCTGAAATCCTGGATAGCCTTCGATGTATTCAAAAACGGTCGCATGGGGATTGTCCACTTTTTCGTTGGACGACACGCCCCCGTCGAAGCCGACGAGCATTTCACTGTATCCCGGATAGGAAATCAGGTGATCGTTCGTACAGTTCACACGGTTCTTTAGTTTCCGGTTGCCGTAAAGCTGCCCCTGGCGGGCGACGACATTCCAAAAGAACGGCATCAGACGCTGCCTTGACGAACGATCAGACACATGGTCGAAAGCTTCGATGAGCGCGGGCGACTCCACATACTTTTCCTTGCCGGCGATATCGTTGTCCACACCCTGAAAAACTTCCTGCCAGCGCAAGCCATCCAGCGTAATAAGAATAATATTTCTGGTTTCAGGTGCCTGAGCTCCCGTGGGGAGGCAGGCCGATACCATCAGCAGACAAATGACAATAGAGCGAAAATCCATGAAAACGATTTCCCCATAACCGAACAAAATTCGTTCCCGGCGGCCATACGCCCATACCCTTCAACCTTTAAAACCTTTAAAACCTTTAAAACCTTTCCAACCGTCCAACCCTCCAACCGAAGTCATCCCAACAAGGGCCCGCTTGAACCTCTGCATCTTGCAACCTGCAACTTGCAACTTGCAACCCGCTAAAACCTTTCAGTCCTTCCAACCTTTCAAACCTTTCAAACCTTTTTCACAAGCCTGCATTCATCCCGGCAAGGCAATCCTCCACAAGTGCCACCGCCTTTTTGCGCAAAGCGGGATCGCCAAGTTGCATCGCCTTGAGAAAGCGTCTCGCTTCCCCTACAAACACACGCGCGAAGTCAGCATCATATTGTACAATATCCATTACGTTGTCGATAAGGTCCGCGTACTTGATGGTCTGTGCTTCGGCGCTCACAGCGGCCAGGCGTTGTGCCTCTTTCTCCTTACGCGCCCGCCGGTTAAGGTGAGGGTAACGTTCCTTTATATAGACGTCGGTAAGTGCTACTACATGTTGCAATGTCCTTTCCGCCTGGTCCGCATCCATCACCGGTTGCAAAGCCTCCCTGATGTCGGCAGCCGTAACGGGCGTATCCTCGAGCACGTCGTGAAGCAAAGCGGCCGACAACACAGATACATCTTCATTGTATTGGGCGACCATTTCCATCACCCTTACGGGATGCACGATGTACCGGTCGCCGGTGAATTTTCTCACTTGCTTACCATGAGCTTTGTCAGCGATAGTTCTTACGTAATTGAGGATTTGTGCCTCTTCAGCGTCCATGATGCACTTAA
>CAYMWA010000160.1:0-8293 GCA_964393795.1 uncultured Roseivirgaceae bacterium | reverse complement strand
CACATGTACGCAATTAATCATATCGAGTTTAGCCCGGATGGCAAACATTTTGTAACTTGTAGCATGGATAAGTCCATAAAGGTCTGGGATGCAAGCGCCCTGAAACTGTTGAAGGTAATCGACCGCGCCCGGCATGCAGGCCACGCCACTTCTGTTAACAAGCTCCGATGGACTGATTTTAACAATCAACTACTTAGTGCCAGTGATGATCGCTCGATCTCGGTCTGGCAAATTATTTTTTAAACTTGCAGTTATGAGAATCACACCGCTTGAAATACGGCAAAAGACCTTTGAAAAGAACTTCAGGGGGTACGAAAGGGAGGAAGTCCACGCCTTTCTGATGACGCTGTCCCAGGAATGGGAGCGCATTGTTGACGAAAACAAGGAGCTGAAGTTTAAATATGAATCCACTGAGAAAGAAATCCAAAAGCTTCGGGAAGTGGAGAGTTCGCTTTACAAAACGCTGAAAACGGCCGAAGATACTGGCGCGAGTGTCATCGAGCAGTCGCGCAAGGCGGCCAGTCTCCATTTGCAGGAATCACAGCTCAAGGCGGAACAACTGATCAACGAAGCCAAGGCAAAGGCAAAGGATACCATTGAGGAATCGGAAATGCGCGCCCGTCAGATTATCGCCGATATGGAAGACCGCGTCAGAGCGCTCATTGATCAATACAAAAAGCTCGAGTCGACGCGTGACGATGTGCTGAGTGAGTTGAGACGCCTGGCGACCGAAGTCTTGGAGAAAGTTGAAAAGAACAAGCACAGCACCCGCGATTTTGATGCGGATACGCACTTGTCGGACGTCAGACGCGAGGCGAAGAAAGTAGCGTTTCCCAACCTGGATTACGAGAGTGCACCCCGACCTGAGGCGCCCCGGGAAAAAAGTGTGGAAACATTTGACCAACCGCCGGTTCCAGCGCGCAAGCCGCAAAAATCATTTTTTGATGAAATAGGGTAAAACCCGCCATGACCGGAAAAATTTCTATTGAAGGTCTCGAGTTCCATGCTTTTCACGGTTTATATCCGCACGAGCGGGAGTCCGGAAACTGGTTCGAGGTCGATATTGCCGTGGATGCCAACATCCCGGAAGGTATCGGAGATGACCTTTCACTCACCGTTAACTATGAAACGCTTTATCAGTTTGTGAAGGAAGAAATGGAAAAGCCTTCAAAATTACTTGAGACCGTAGGAGAGCGTATCATCGCGCGCGTACTCGAAGGGTTGCCAGAAGCAGAAGCGGTGGAATTGAAACTCGCAAAAATCAATCCGCCCATTGGGGGTAAATGTAAGCGCGCCTCGGTGTGGCTCAGGAAGGGTCGCTAGTCTTTCGTTACTTCGTCTGTGAAGGTAAACCCGCGCGCGTCCGCTTCATCAACGAAATCAACTTGCTTCCCCATCAGGTACATCGCGTGCCTTTTATCCACGTAAACGGGAATATCGCCAATGGTATAGACCAGATCGGTGTCCCTTTTCTTGTCGAATCCGAGCATTGGTGCCGCGCCGCCGCAGCCACCGCCTTTGACCCCCACCCGAAGGCCGTAGTCGGCCGCGATGCCCTTGGTCTTCATGATGTGAAGGATCTCCTCACTGGCGCGCCTGCTGATGGATACCGGACGAATGTTCTCGAACATGTGCGAAATTGTGAAGTAAAATTACTTAATTTCAAAACGCATTTTGCCGTTAATAAATTCTATGGACGCTTTAATTGATTTCGGAAAGATTCTTATTCCCGCCTCAGTGGTTTTGTATGCGGCCTTTCTTATGGTAAGGTCGTTTATTCAACGCGACATCAATATGAAGAAACTTGAGATCAGGGGCAAAAGTATTGAAACGGTGCTGCCTAACCGGCTCCATGCCTATGAACGTATGACGCTGTTCCTCGAACGGATGTCGCCGCATAACCTGCTTGTCCGTCTCAACACGGGGGGGATAAGCGCGAAGGACTTTCAGCAGATACTGCTCAACGAGGTGCGCAATGAGTACAACCACAACGTCAGCCAACAGGTGTACATCAGTGAAGAGGTATGGGAATTGATTCGGAATGCAAAGGAAGACCTGATCGTGAGCATCAATGACGCGGCGAGTGAAGTGGGAGAAGGTGCATCCAGCCTGGACCTTTCGAAGAAGATCTTCGAGAAGACGATGGGCAAAACGGTCGATCCATTGGCACATGCGTTGGGTGAACTCAAACGGGAAATCCAGCGAATTTTCTGATGACTGATGACGTTATAACGACTTGACATGAATACATTCTTCCAATCGGCACTGCGCAATGCAATGGGAGTGGCCGGGCGTCGCTCGCGTCTGCTTTCCTTGCTGCCCAAGCTGGCCCTGAAACTGCGGGAGTCCAATTGGGGTAACAACCTCAATGCCGCTGCGGCGAAGGACCGGTTCTTCGTGTTGGGGCGATTGATCAAGGCTTATGCACTGGGGCAATATCGGCAGGTGCCATGGCAAACGCTGTTGCTGATCGTCGCTGCCGTGCTCTACTTTGTCAATCCGCTTGACATGGTGCCGGACATCATTCCTTTAACAGGATTGACAGACGACTTTGCCGTACTTGTGTGGGTGTACAATTCTGTGAGCACCGAGATTGACAAGTTTTTGCAATGGGAGAAATCAAACATCAATCAACGATGAAGACAGCAGTCATAGCGGGTGCAACGGGACTGGTAGGCAATGAATTGCTTGCGAAACTACTTGCCTCGTCGCGTTATGAAAAAGTGGTATCCCTGGCGCGCCGGCCAACGGGCATCCACCACCCGAAACTCGACGAGCGTATAACCGACTTCAGCCATCTGGCGGAAGCCTTTTCAGGCGTGCAGCCCGATGATGTATTTTGCTGTCTGGGCACGACGATGGCAAAAGCGGGATCAAAGGAGAAGTTCTATCAGGTGGATTTTCAATATCCCCTCGACCTGGCAAAAGCAACGTTGGCGGTAGGCGCTAAACAGTACTTGTTGGTATCGGCGCTTGGCGCGGACAAGAAATCGATGGTGTACTACAATCGTGTCAAAGGTGAGGTGGAGGAGGCAATCCGTGCGATGGATTTCGACGCGGTACACATTTTCCGGCCTTCCCTGTTGTTGGGCACGCGCGCAGAAAAGCGACCAGGAGAAGATACGGTGAAGACGCTTTACAAAGTTTTTCGTTTTGCCATTCCACGCAAGTACGCGGCCATCAGTGGCGAGAAGGTGGCCGAGGCCATGCTGCGTGCTGCGTCAGCAGGCGGACAGGGTGTCTTCATCTATCCCTCGGAGAAAATGCAATAGCGACCACGTCCGTATAACTTCCCGGAAGTTTTAAACTTCCGGGAAGTTGTTCTCAATGTAACAGCATTATGATCACAGTGATCCAGCGGGTGTCCACCGCAGCGGTAGAAATTGACAACCAGGTACATGCAAGCATTAATGGCGGTCTGCTCGTGCTCGTCGGCATTGAAGATGCCGATACGGATGAGGACATTCATTGGCTTGTTAACAAGATCGTGAATCTTCGCATCTTCAACGACGCCAACGGCGTGATGAACGTGAGCGTGTTGGACGACGGTGGTGAGATTTTAGTGGTGAGCCAGTTTACGCTACATGCGAGTATCCGAAAGGGGAACCGGCCGTCTTATATTAAAGCAGCTCGACCTGAAGTAGCAATTCCGATGTATGAGGAATTCGTTGGCGCGCTTGCGGCTGCGCTCGGTAAGCCCGTGCAGACCGGCGTGTTCGGCGCCGATATGAAAGTTTCGCTCGTCAATGATGGTCCCGTGACGATCATCGCTGATAGCAAGAATAGATTTTAAGTTGTCCTCGGTCGACGGTCCACGGTCCACAGTGGGGTAGCGCATGATGTTAAGAGAAGGCTTTGGTTGGAAGGGTGCCAAATCTCCAATGGGTGATTGAAATTGAGAATCTACGCGGGTGCCCTCCTTTTTGCAAGGAGGGCCAATTTTGCCATGCAAAATTGGGGTGGTTGAGCCGTCCCCTCCGGCCAAAGGCACAAACACCAATACCTTCCTAACCTGCCGTCAGCGCCTTTTCATGAGTGGCTTTTGCATCCGCTACATAGATATGCATCCAGAATATTGTAGTTGAGCAAATGCTATGGTACGATCTATTTTTCCGTAGTCGACCCGATTGGATGACGAAACAATATTCGTATGAGACGAAACAATATTCGTATGAATAGAAGTCCGAATACCAAGTAAACGGCACCAGCCATCCAAAGTACTTTTGGTAGTTTCGGATTGTAAGCATCCGGGAAACTACACCTTGTGCGGCAAGAGTTCGCTTAATCGATTGACTGGGAAAGTAGGGATCATGCTGAGCATGTCCCTGAGCCATTCAAACGGATTGGCGTCATTGATTTTGCAAGTGCCTAGAAAGGAGTACAGCATGGCGGTGCGTCTGGCTCCATTATGCCCTGCAAAGAGGTAGTTCTTCCCTCCTAGCCACCGGGCGAATGGCGTTCTCAGCCAAGTTGTTATCGATCTCCAGCCACAAAGCCTGGAAAGGCGTCTTCCCCTGGCCGATCCTCTGATCCTCTTTGTATTTTCTCAGCCAGTACTGAAATTTACTGTAAGCGATTTCCTTCTCCATGCAGAAATCCCGCTGCGTTTTTCCGCTCCCTTTCCAAACCTCAATCAAGGGAGAACATGAGTTGCTGAAGTGTAAGATCTGTTGATTCCATAGCTTCGTTTTTGCTTCAAAACTATGGTAGTGAAATCAGGACCGAAATATGTACTTTATCGGATGCTTACTTCGGATTGGCTATTAATGTCTTTATAATTGCGAGTCCTGCAATGAAAAAATGAGCAAAATTGGCGATTGCCACTGGTCGAATATATATGCCGCCAATCAGACTTGCTTTTGTCATCCAGTTAAGCATCTATATCCGAAGTATAAGCCACCAACTACTTGCCGCAAAAGGAAGGATGTTGGGTGTATTACGCCCCCCTAAAAGACTGGACAGAGTTAATCCGTGCCATTAAGGAAGTCACGCTGGACAGGGATTGGCGACTTTATTTTTGAATTACTAATCGATCACTGCTCCAGGTTTTACCATCAAATACCGACAGTATATAATATCCGGAATCGAAATTATGCAAAGGAATTTGTACCGAGCTAATCCCATCTTTGTATTCAAATGATTCCACGATTGTCCCAAAAAAGTCCGTTATTTTGATTGCATAAATCCGATAAGAACCATTGTCCAATTGGTTACTATTCTGGACACCTATGGTTACAATATCTTGCGAAGGGTTAGGAGAAACTGCGAAAAACGATGAGTATATATTAACGGCTGTGGATGTAAAATTTACGTTGTAAGATCCGCAGGGACCAGTGGCACTCAGAGCAATTGTTGCAGATCTGGATCCTTGCGATGGCGGTGTAGTCACAGTCATATAAAGACTTCCTCCACTAGAACTCCATGATGTTCCGATTGGAACTGATACTGGTGAGTAAACAAAATTGGAGTAGTTTGAATCAGTAATTTGATAAGCAAAGTAGATAGTTGTATTCTTGGTGCATACCGCTGATAGGCTTGTGTTTAATATATTGAAGTTATTACCCGAGCAATTTTGATTTATAACTACTTGTTCCTAGTGGGCGATAATTGCCGACATTTACGTTTTTGATAGTTTCTACAGCGTTACAGGCGCCGGTAATGCTTGCTGTAATTGTCACCTGGCCGTTAAAGTTGTTTTGGCGGGTTGCGACTCCTGTGGTTGAATTGATACTCAACCCAGTTGGATTACTACTTGACCATGTTAAGGTTGCTCCTTGAGGCGAGTTGTTGATTGCAAAGTTGCCTGAGGTGCATATTTGTGATGGGCCGGTAATTGTTGGGGCCGTGTGGCAAACTTGTGCAATCAAGGTACAATTGACAAAACTTTCACGTTCAGCATTCAATTCAAAAAATGACCACATTCTGTCTGCTTGACCTTGCGTGAACAAATTCATGCACGCGTCATTGGTGTAGTCCATGTAATTCATGAACATGTCGTTAGAACCACATGAAGCGTGCGGATGAGAAGGACAGTTATAATTAGGCCCTGATTGAGTCGGAGTATCTGCTACAAAATCGTTTCCGCAAGGAGCATCTCCCCAAATATGTCTAAGCCCCATCCAATGCCCAATTTCGTGCGTAGTGGTCCTTCCTTTATCGTAAGGTGCAGATACATTACCGGTATCACCAAATGAAGTGGTGTTTATCACTACTCCATCTGTTTGCGGTTGAGTAGTGACTATGTCGGGGAATTGCGCATAGCCAAGCAGTCCATTCGCAAGCTTGCACACCCATATGTTCAAATACCTATCGGGAGGCCATGCGGGTGAACCTGTTGGAGCAAATTTGATTCCGGCACTTTGCTCTTCTGCTAAATCATATCTGTTATTTCCATTAGTGTCTGTAATGGTAAATGATGAGTTTGTGGTTGCCACTCTTACGATTCCATTGGTAGGATTTCCATCCGGATCAATACAGGCCAACACAAACTGAAATTCTACATCAGCGGCCACGCCTTGAAAATCTACGGGCGTGTTTGCGGCATCGGCATTCAGTCTTCTGAAGTCTCTATTTAACACATCAATTTGAGACTGTACTTGTACGCTGCTGATATTAAGGCCCGTGCCGACGCTCTGCCCTGTGTGTAACACATGCACTACTACAGGGATCGTAATGACGGTACCATTGAGCATCGGGTTCATTTGCCGTGCATTTACGTAATTGGCTACGCGTTGTTCTATCTGCATTAGCCTATGGTATCGTTCAGGATCAGTTTGTTGAATGACATTCATGTCTAACGAAAAACCACACGTACGTTGAGCGCTTACGTGAAGTATACACATTACCATCACGGCGGCAGTAAGAAGTAGTGGTTTCATGTTTATTCGTCTTTAGGTAAGGCTTCAACGGCGATAACATTAAACTTACATCCCCAAGAGTACCTGAGTTGAGGGTGAGTTAACAAGTTGCAGCAATTTAGTCTTTCGCCCGACACCACCACCTTCATGCCATTTACCAGGTACTTTTCGTTAAGGTTACATGGTACTAGTGTCGTTTCATTTGAAGTAGAGTACCCCCCTTTTTCATAAAAATTGGGATCAACATCAATTATCCAATAATCAGCCTCGTATCCTTTGTCCTTACTTAATATATGCACAATTTTTCCTTTTCTTTTTACAATATTTTCAAGAACGGAGGTGTTCGCACACCGACTGTCACAATCAGACTTTATTTCATTTTGTGCACAACTTGCGATAGTCATCCATAAGCTAAGGAAAATTAGATTAATCATCGTTTTCATAAGATTCGTGATTTGTGCAAAAATTCTTGCCTTATAAACCTAAGATCATTATATGATACTTCGCTTTTCCCGCTTTTGCTCGCTTGGTAGTACGGTGGCATGCGGCAAGTAAAATATTTATGCTCGTCTCCGACGTTTTTAGGTGGCATAGCGCGCAGCGCTGCACGCTTGCATTACTTTAAAGATAACTGTTCTATTGTTTGTAACAAGTCTTTTTTGGCGAAAATGTGTTTTCCTATTTGTTTTCCGCATTTCTCATTGTTATGTGCATTAATTTCTTGCTCATTTGATGCCGTGGAATCTGCCCAGAAGAGGCGTGTCCGGTGCCGATATGAAAGTTTCGCTAGTCAATGATGGGCCTGTGACGATCATTGCCGATAGTAAGAATAGATTTTAAGTTGTCGACGGTCCACGGTCCACGGTCCACAGTGGGGTAGCGCATGATGTTAAGAGAAGGCTTTGGTTGGAAGGGTGCCAAATCTCCAATGGGTGATTGAAATTGAGAATCTACGCGGGTGCCCTCCTTTTTGCAAGGAGGGCCAATTTTGCCATGCAAAATTGGGGTGGTTGAGCCGTCCCCTCCGGCCAAGTGACGTTGCTAAAAATCAATAATCCTAAACAGGCATGTGGCCCCAAAAAAAGTACGGGAGCTACGCTGTCACTGCTAGAAAAAACAGCACAACCACCCCGGTTTTGCCTATGGCAAAACTGCCCCTCCTTGCAAAAAGGAGGGGACCCGCGTAAGCTCACAATGCCAGTGCAGACTAGAGATTCCGCAGGCTTCATCGAGCAAAGCCCAACACACTACCACAAGACAAACGTCCAACCAACAATTACGCACGCCATCAGAAAACAGAAACGCCAGCACCCCAACACCCCAACACAATCCAAAGCCGCCCTATTCCCCCATGCGCTCCCCCACATGAACACATGAACACTAATGTCATTAACTTAAGCTCCGCTGACTTCTTCTCCTTCAGGAGAGGATTGAGG
>CAYMWA010000159.1:0-8342 GCA_964393795.1 uncultured Roseivirgaceae bacterium | reverse complement strand
TTGACTGTTCCCAGGTAAATATCACCTACTGTGAATTTACTTCCCTCTGCTTCCTGGTGGAATTCAACGAGCGTCTTGTCTTTGAGAAGGGCTATTCGACATCCGTCTTGAGTGGCACTAATAATTAGTTCGTTACTCAAAACACAAATGGTTTAACTTTAAATGTAGTAATAGCATTTCAACCGCCTGCCCACATTCCTTCAGCTCACCAACAGATAAGCCAGTGAACAGGCGCTAAACTTTACTTCTTCTTATGTCTGTTCTTTCTAAGGCGCTTCTTGCGCTTGTGGGTTGCCATTTTGTGTTTCTTTCTTTTCTTTCCGCTAGGCATATAAATGTTTTAAATTTTGGTTCCCCGCTTTAACACGGGCGGTTAATAATTTATTTTAAGTCTTTCAGATAAGAATCGACTGTGGCTTGCACTGCCGGATCCTGATCCATTTTCTTTACTTTCTCAAACTGCTGCCGGGCTTTTTCAGTTTCGCCCTGGTTCATCAGCGCCACGCCGAGAAGCAACTGCCCCTGAATGTGCTCAGGATTGACAGCCAGAAGCTTGTCGAAATGTTCGACCGCGCGGTCATATTGGCCCGACTGGATGGAAAGCATCCCCATATTGAACAACGCCAACTCATTGTCGGGATCTGTCGCGAGCACCTCCCGCAACATTGAAATACCCTGCATCGGGTTGGACGATGACAGATACGTCATGGCAAGCTTCGTCTTCACGTTAAGGTTGTCGGGCTCACGCGCCAGCACCTTGCCATAATACTCCTGCGCCTTCGCTGCCATTGCCCGCTGACTTTCCTGCGTCAGCGCGAGGGTAAAGGCCTGATAGTAATCGTCGGCCGCCTGCGTCCAGTGCTCCGGCGTATTGTAGTACTCCGATGCCACTTCCGCATACCACCCGGCGCTATCAAACTGATTCGCAGCCCGGTACAGGTTTGACAAAGAGTCGGCAAAGATAGCATTTTTTTCTTTTTCAGTGCTGTTGTCGAATGCGTTCTTTACGGCACTGATCTGCCTGCGAATTTCCGCGGGCACAGCCACATGATCCGGGATGTTCGCCGCGATGCTGTCTTGTACAGCACCGCCGGTTAACCGACCTTCATTTTCGATAACGACCTTGGGAAGTTGAAACAGCAGCCATATGGATATGGCGCAAATGGCAATCAGTAATATGCGCGTCTTTAACATAGCACCGGGAGTTCTCCGCACGTCCTAACCATGACCGGGAAGACCTTAAATTGTTAAGATTGTTTTTCGGCCATCTGTTTCACCTTTTCGCTGTTCTTGATCTTGTTGATGAAGATCTTGGCAGGCTTGAAGCTTGGAATGAAATGTTCGTCTATTACCAATGCCGTATTGCGAGAGATATTCCGTGCAATTTTCTTCTTTCGCTTTTTATTGATGAAACTCCCAAAGCCCCGGATATAGATGTTGTTGCCGTTCGCCATGGAATTCTTCACCACACTAAAAAAAGCCTCGACGGATGCCGTAACATCTGCCTTATCCACGCCTGTCTTTTCAGCGATTTCGTTTATTACATCTGCTTTGGTCACTTTATTTAATTTTAAGAGTCCGAAACGATTGGGAGGCCAAATTTAGGTTGCCTCGATTGAATTAAAAATGAATATTGAAAAAATTGATTATCAGGGGGATGGGTAAACGTTATTTCTCGAATAAAATCGTTAAGTGGTATTCGGACAACCTTCGTCCGCTGCCCTGGCGGGAAACAACGGACCCGTACAAAATATGGCTTTCGGAAGTGATCCTGCAGCAGACGCGCGTTGCACAAGGACTTCCCTACTACCAGCAGTTCGTCAGCCGCTACCCGTCGGTTGAACACCTGGCAAGGGCATCGGAACAGGAAGTGCTTCGACTGTGGCAGGGACTCGGCTATTACAGCCGGGCGCGAAACCTTCATCAATGTGCAAAACTGGTGGCCGGTCAATACAATGGCCGCTTCCCCACAAGTGCGCAAGGCCTCGAAGCACTCCCGGGCATCGGACACTACACGGCCGCTGCGATTGCCTCCATTTCGTTTGGCGAGCGTGTGGCCGTACTCGATGGCAACGTCTACCGCGTCCTCGCCCGCGTCTTTGGAATAGACACGTCTGTCAATACACCCCAAGGGTTGAAAGTCTTCAGCACGCTGGCCAATGAACTGGTGCCAAAAGCAAATCCGGCCGTTCACAACCAGGCAGTCATGGAATTCGGCGCCTTGTTTTGCACGCCCAGAAATCCACGATGTGACGACTGCCCGCTTCAACGAAGTTGCATCGCCTTTCAACGAAATATGGTCGAACTGCTACCGGTGAAACGGGCTAAAAAGAAATCGCGGAACCGATATTTCTTCTACGTCGTGTTAGAAAAAAACAATGCGTTCCTAATGAGAAAGCGGCAGGAAAAAGATATCTGGCAAGGGCTGTTCGATTTCCCGCTGGTGGAAAGGAGCAGGCCGGTCCAACCACACACCCTGATCGAGGAGGGCGAACTGAAAAAGTGGTCGGCAAAAGCTGACGTGGTAAAAATTTCACCTGAATATAAACATGTCCTGACCCATCAAACGATCTATTGCCGGTTCATCCACGTCAAGGCAAAATCCATCGCGCGCAAGGCCCTCGAAGGACTCGCTTTTTACACGGCCGAAGAAATCGTGCACCTTCCAAAACCGGTTTTGATCACCCGCTTCCTCGACAAACAAAACGCACTTTAGTTGGCGGAATTTTGGTACTTTTGATGCACGAAACATATCTTAGACCCTTAACGAAAAAAATTATGTCAGGAGTTAACAAAGTGATACTGGTCGGACGTCTGGGCCGGGACCCTGAAGTGCGCAACCTGGAAAATGGTGTTTCAGTCGCCAATTTCACCATGGCAACTTCAGAAACGTACAAAGACCGGACTACCGGTGAAAAAAAGGAAACGACCGAATGGCATAATATCGTTCTCTGGAGAGGCCTTGCTGAAGTGGCCCAGCGGTACCTCCACAAGGGCGACCTCGTGTATATTGAAGGTAAACTCCGCACACGCTCGTGGGAAAAGGAAGGCGTTACCCGGTATACGACTGAGGTGGTGGCCGACAACATGACGATGCTCGGTTCGCGTGGTTCGAGCCAGGGCGGCGGAACCTCCGACTACAATACACGTAATACTCCTGTAGAAAGGACCCCTGAAGGGGGCTATGGCAGTAGCGCCGGTGACAATACCGACGATCTGCCATTCTGATCCCTGATCGATTTTCACTAAACCCGTACGCTGCTTGGACGAGCCTCCCAGTCTTATATTGCTGTTTATTCCCCTTGAACCCGGCGTTTTCTATATCATTCTGGCCACACTGTTGGTGCTGCTGACTTCTTTTGCCTCCGCCACCGAGGCTGCATTCTTTTCCCTTCGCGCCGATGATCTGGAGCGGCTGCGCACCAGCGACCGGCCGGCTGAAAAGCGTGTCGCAGAACTTCAAACCAACCCGCGTCTGCTGCTGACCACCATCACCGCGTGGAAATACAGCATGATCGCCGGATCTGCCGTAACGTTTATTTTCTTCCTGTTCGCGAACCATCGCATATACGCGCCACAGGCAATTGCCGGTGGAACGATCATCCTGACGATCGCCTTTACCTTTTTCGGCGTGATCATTCCCAAGATATATGGAAGGGCCAATAACCTCTCCATCGCGAGGATTTCGGCCGGCCTTTGCAAGGCGCTTATCCATTTTTACCGGCCCGTATTGACGCCGCTGTTCAAGATGTCCTACAAGGTCGAAGCGAAATTGGAAAAACTGCGCGAACAAAGTGCGGCTGAAGAACTGAACCAGGCCCTCCAAATTGCGAACGCGAGCGGCGATACCTCCGAATCCGAAAAAGACCTCCTCCAGGGAATCGTCAATTTTGGAACCCTTACCGTACGGCAGGTCATGCGGCTGCGACATGAAATTTCATATGCCGATCTGTCGCTTGATTTTCATGCCCTGCTCAAGCTGATCGTCAAATCCGGATATTCGCGGATACCGGTATGCCGGAACAATCTCGATCGCATCGAAGGCGTTCTGTATATCAAAGACCTGCTCCCGTTCCTTCACGAAAGCGCCGACTTTGCCTGGCAAAAACTGATTCGCCCCGCATATTTTGCGCTCGAGTCACGAAAGATAGATCGTTTGCTCAAAGACTTCCAGGAGAAAAGGGTCCATCTTGCACTCGTCGTCGATGAATATGGTACGCTGGCAGGACTGATTACGCTCGAAGACATCATCGAAGAAATCATCGGCGACATCAACGACGAGTTTGACGAAATCGGATCGCACTACAAGCAACTGGACGACCGAACGTATATCTTCGATGGCAAAACTTCGGTGCACGATTTTTGCCAGATTCTCAAGGTGGAGGGAGCGGTGTTCAATCTTGCGAAGAGCGCCAACAAGTCGCTCGGCGGAATGCTTCGCCAGATTCACGGCTCAGTCCCTAAGACCGGTGAGCCGGTTGTCATAAAACCGTTTACCTTTATCGTTGAAAAAATGGATAACCGCAGGATCAAAAAGGTCCGCGTACAATTCAATGAATAACATGGAACATCCGCGCTTCCTGCAGGTCGTCAAATTTCTGGTTTGCCCGATCATTTTGCTTTGGTGTTCCGCCTGCGACCCGGATTACCTTCCCAAGCCTGTCGGCTACAACCGGCTCGAACTGCCGCCCCATGAATATCACAGCCTTCCGGATACGCTTCCCTACACGTTTGAATATTCAAAGCACGCAGAACTGCTCGCCGATACATCGTTCATACGCGACAGATACTGGATCGAAATCTACTATCCGCACATAAAATCCGATGTCCACATCACGTATAAGCCGCTGCACAACAATAAGCAGTTGCTGAAAGAATATATGGATGACGCGTACACGCTCACGGCAAAGCATCAGATAAAAGCCTATGCGATCAATGAAGCCGTCACCACCACGCCGTCAGGGAAAACGGCCGTCATTTCGGAAATACAGGGCGAAGTGCCGAGCCAGTTTCAATTTACCGTGACCGATTCGACAAAGAACTTTCTGCGTGGAGCCCTATATTTCAACACGAAGGTGCAAAACGATTCACTAGCCCCAGCCATTGAATACATGAAGGAAGACATGATGCACCTCATCAATACGTTGGAATGGAACCCCTTGCATTAGCATTGCTCGTTCAACCTTCGGTTGTTTTCAGTGCCGGGTTATCTTCCGTTGAATACGACGACTCGAAAAGAAATTCCTTCAAAACATCCCACGACTTGCCGTTATGTTTTAACAGGGCAAGTTTGTCGCCCATGAATTCCGCTTTGTATTCCTTCTGAGAAAATTCTTCCCATGCCAGGTGAAACTGGGCCTTTTTCAAGTCGCGGAAGGCGAGTGTCAGGTGCGGGTGGAAGGGCATCTCCTTATAGTCGGCGTTAAAAATGTCAAGTTCCCGTTTGCAATAGCGATGCAAGTCTTTTTGCAATGCCCTGAGCGCATCGCTCTCCGCCACATCAATAAAAATGACGCGCGGCGGAAACGCGGAAAAGTTGTCGAGACAGATTTTAACCGGATCCCACTGGCGCGCGAACGTCTTTAGCTTTTCTACCAACACTGCTTCCTTTGCTTCCTTCCACCAAAAGGGCATGTGCAGCGTGATGTGCGGCGGCGATTTCAGCGCCGCTTTGGTTTGGTATTTTTCTTTGAAATACTCCTTTAACGCCAACGCCTCTTCAAAAACCGGGGCGGGCGGAACGATCGCTATAAAGTACTGCTTCCGTGATTCCATCTTTGCCGGCATAGTGCTTCGTGTATCGGATGATATATAGGCTACCGGTAAAAACCCGCGCCAACCCGTTACAGGTTTTCTTCAATAAACTCGAGCATCATGGTGTAGAGGTGAAGGCGTGTGCGCGCACCCTGTATCCCATGGTGCTTGTCGGGATAGAAGAATGACTCAAAGTGCTTGCCAGCGTTTACCAGCGCATCCTGCAACACCATCGAATTCTGTACGTGAACGTTGTCGTCTCCCGTACCATGGATGAGCAGAAAATGTCCTTCCAGTTTTTCGGCATAGGTCAACGGCGAATTCAGGTCGTATCCATCAGGATTGAGTTGTGGCGTCTGAAGAAAGCGTTCCGTGTAGATTGTATCGTAGAACCGCCAGTTCGTTACCGGCGCTACCGCGATGCCCACCTTAAAGGTGCCGGCACCCTTCGTCATGGCCAGCGAAGACATGTAGCCGCCGTAGCTCCATCCCCAGATGCCCATCCTGCTCCCATCAACATAGTCGAGTGAAGCAAGGTATCGCGCCCCTGCGAGTTGATCCTCCAGCTCGTATTTACCCAGCTGCTTGTAGGTGATCTTCTTGAAGGCCTCTCCTCGCCCCCCGGTACCTCTCGGATCGATGATGGCCACAATGTACCCCTTTTGTGTAAGCATCTGATGAAAGTAAAAATGGCCCCCGGCCCAGCTGTTCTGCACCTGCTGCGATCCGGGACCGCTGTATTGAAAGACCATTACCGGATATTGTTTCCCCGGATCAAAGTCCTTCGGCTTCAACATCAACCCGTTCAATTCGACGCCAGTATCATTCTTGAACGTGAAAAAGTCCTTGGCAACGATACCGTATTCCTTCAGCGTCGCAACGAGCTCAGCATTGTCTTCGAGCACTTCGAGCGGGCGATTTTTGCGGGCGGCGTAGAGCGTGACCACGTTGGGATGACTCGCATTGTGGTGGTGGTCAATGTAGAACTGAAAGTCATTGCTCATGTTGATCTCATGAATGCCCGGCTCATTTGAAAGCCTTGATTTCTTCCCCTTCACGGTAACTGAATAGAAATGCTTTTCAAGGGGAGATACTTCAGTGGAGGTATAGAAGCATGTTTTGCGTCGTTCGTCAAAGCCGAGAAAATCAACGACACCGTAGTCACCCGGCGTCAGATCGCGATACTCCTTTCCATCTATCGAATAAAGGAAAATGTGCTTGTATCCATCGCGTTCACTCGTATAGATAAACTGTTTTCCATCGCTCAGGTACGTGAGGTCATCCAGCACCTCTATATCAAAGTACGTGTCGGTCTTTTCATCAAGCACAACGTTCACTTGCCCTGTCTGCGCGTTGGCATGCAACAACTGCATGTGATTCTGCAAGCGGTTCAGCTTGCGAATAGACAGCACATTCGGGTCGGCGGTCCATTCGATCCTGGGGATATAGATGTCGGTTTCGGTTCCCACATCCATTTTCGTCTTTCCGGAAGAAGCGATGTCGTATGTCCAGATCTCGACCGTTGAATTCTTCTCTCCCGCCTTCGGATACTTGTAGCGATAGTCGATCGGATACAGGAAGCGGCCCCACAACTGAAGGTTGTATTCGGGCACTTCTGTTTCATCAAAACGGTAGTACGCAAGCCTGCGCCCATCGGGCGACCATTCAAAGCCCACGACAAAGCTGAACTCTTCTTCGTACACCCAGTCGGTTGTACCATTGATGATGGAGTTGAACCGGCCATCGCTGGTCACCTGCACTTCCTTCATGTCCGACAAGTTCACATAGTACAGGTTGTTCTCGCGAACGAATGCTACCTTACTGCCATCGGGTGAGAAGGTGGCGTATGATTGCCGCTCGCTTTCGGAGAGGGGTCGGAGATTTCTTGTTGCGCGATCGTAAACATAGTAGGTGGCGAGAAAGGACCGGCGGTAGATGCTCCGCCGACCTGTTTGCAGGAGTAATTTTCCTTCATCTGCGCTGAAGGAATAGGCGTCTATCTCAATCGGTGTGGACAGCGCAGCGCCCTCGACGATTGTCTCTACGGGCTGTCCCGTCGTAATGTCATAGCGAATGACTTTGTTCTCCGACAAGGCGGTGTAGTATTTGCCATCATTCATCCAATTGATGCCGCTTACCTCCTTCTCACGGAAAGTGTTGCGCATGGTGAAGTCTTCGATGGTAATGGGCGTTTGCGCGGACAGGCCAGCGCTGGTAAAACAAAGGGCGAGAAAAAGGAGGCGGAATTTAGTCATAGGAGTCGAGGTAAATTTTTTGTCTTCCCAATTTTTACAATATTGGCGAATAATCAAATGCTTTTGCCGCGGATGAAGGAATACGACATAGTTATTATAGGCGGCGGCCCTATTGGACTCGCGTGTGGCATTGAGGCGCAAAAGGCAGGCATGTCTTACCTGATCCTGGAAAAGGGATGCCTCGTCAACTCCCTGTACAACTATCCGCTCAACATGACCTTCTTCTCGACCTCCGAACGGCTCGAGATCGGCGGTGTTCCGTTCATTTCCCACGGCCCTAAACCCAATCGCTTCGAGGCGTTGGAATATTACAGGCGGGTGTGCATGAGCTGG
>CAYMWA010000158.1:0-8399 GCA_964393795.1 uncultured Roseivirgaceae bacterium | reverse complement strand
AGACGACCCGGAGGCCGAAAGCTACAATGACGCCAGCCACAGAACTATTTACCTGGATTATACCTATGAGGATGGCGGTGTTGCCTATGCGGTACAGGATTCTTTGGTTTTTGTCGATACGGATGTGGTATTCGAAGAGTTTGAGATCAACGTAAAGTAATAATTGGAACTAAGGGAGCGAAATGCGCATAGGCATTACGCTGGCAAAGCTGGGAAGAAATATAATATATTATGATGTGGAAAAGGAATGGCTACTGGCGAGTGGTGCGGGTTTGCTGGATGTTTGGTTTTTTATTGCTCGTCCAGGTATGTTCAGAAGCTGAATTGCCCGATGACAATGGCACCAAGCCCAAGGAGGAAGAAGACGATGAGGTGATCGTTGAGGAGTTGAACACAACAATTCTTGGCAAAGTGATCGCTGGTTATCAGGGCTGGTTCAATGCAGAAGGAGACGGTGCCGACCTTGGCTGGAAGCACTATCAGCTCGACGGAAAATTTGAGCCGGGAACCTGCTCTATCGACTATTGGCCCGACATGAGCGAAATGGGTGACGACGAGAAGTACGCAACTTCGTTCGAGCACGAGGATGGGTCAACTGCTTACGTCTTCAGTTCGGCAAATGCGGCTACCGTGTCAAGGCACTTTCAATGGATGAAGGAATATGGTATCGATGGTGTTTTTGTTCAGAAGTTTATCACGACAATGAAGAACGCCCGGAAGTACGAGAACCAAACCAAAGTGTTTGACCATGCTTACCAGGCAGCTAAAGCAAACGGTCGCAACATCGGAGTGATGTATGATCTTTCCGGAAGTACTGGCGAAGATCTGGCGCTTCTGATTGACGATTGGAATTCCATGCTGAATGCTTACAACTTCAGAGATGAGAACAATGGTCACTACCTGACTTATAAAAGAAAGCCCGTGGTGGCGATTTGGGGCGTCGGGTTTAAAGACCGCGAGTATACGATTCCGGAGGTATATGAAGTCGTGAAGGCCTTGAAGAACGGTGGATTCTCCGTGCTGCTGGGGGTACCCACTTACTGGCGCGAACAGACCAATGACTGTATTGATGACCCCGCATTTCACCCGTTGCTTGAAATGGTTGATATCATCCACCCGTGGATGGTAGGGCGTATCTCAAACCTTCAGGCAGCGGATAACTTTAAGGAACGCTATGTAGCAGACAAGGCGTGGTGCGACAGTCGTGACCTCAAGTATATGCCCGTTGTGTTTCCCGGGTTTAGCTGGCATAACCTGAAGCGCGGAGAAGCGCCAACGGCGGGGATCCCACGTCTTAAGGGTGAGTTTTACTGGAGACAAATGTACAATACGATTGATGCCGGGAGTGAAATGATCTATGTCGCCATGTTTGACGAAATGGATGAAGGGACTTGCATCTTCAAGTGTACCAATGACCCGCCTGTCGGCGCGAGTCCGTTTGTTACCTATGAAGGACTACCATCGGATTATTATCTGTGGCTGACGGGAAAAGCCGGGGAGATGCTTCGGGAAGAGATTCCCCTGAGTTTCGAGCAGCCCCAATATCCGGATTAACCAGAGAAGAACGATGATGCGAGTCGCTTTTTGGGGTGCATGTTTACTCATTGTGATCGGGGAGGCTGCCGTTGTGAAACTGTTCGCGCAGACGCCGGCATCGGACAGGGCTAATTTGCCGAACATCGTCTATATTCTTGCGGACGACCTCGGGTATGGAGATGTGTCATGCTACAATACAGAGTCGAAGATCAATACAGTCCATATTGATCAATTGGCCGCTGCCGGCATGCGGTTCACCGACGCCCATACGAGTTCGTCCGTGTGCACCCCGACGCGATACAGCATTTTGACCGGGCGTTACAACTGGCGGTCCACCCTGAAACGTGGTGTGCTTTCTGGCTACTCAAGCGCGATGATTCCGCCTGACCGGTTGACAGTCGGTGAGCTGCTGCAATCCGTCGGGTACCATACCGCCTTTATCGGCAAGTGGCATCTCGGTTGGGACTGGTATGTCACCGGTCCTGAGGGATGGAAGTCGGACCGGTTGGGCGTGGTCAAAAAACCTGAAGTAGACTTTCACAAACCCGTTCTTAACGGTCCGAACGAGCGAGGTTTCTCCTATGCGTTCGGATTTTCCGGCTCGCTTGATATGCCTCCCTATGTTTACGTGGAGAACGGAATGGCCACCAGCGTACCAATTCATACAACGGTTTCGGTAGACGACAAGGGTTTCTGGCGCAGGGGATTAACCGCTCCTGATTTCCGGCATGCAGACGTTTTGCCTGATTTGACATCGAAAGCTGTTCAGTACATCCAGGAGCGTAAGTCTCACGAGCAACCATTTTTTCTATACTTCGCTCTGCCGGCACCCCATACGCCCATTCTTCCCCGGGACGAGTTTCTCGGAATGAGCAATACGAATTTTTACGGTGATTTCGTCTTGCAGGTCGACCACGTCGTCGGCCGCATCATGCAAGTACTGGAGCAAGTGGGCCTTGAGGATAATACCATCGTCATCTTTACGTCGGATAATGGTTGTTCTCCGAAAGCCAACTTTGCAGAACTAAAAAGAGTGGGACATCATCCGAGCTATATTTTCAGAGGGCATAAAGCCGACATTTATGAGGGCGGACATCGGGTACCCTTCATCGTGCGGTGGCCCGGACACGTAGCGCGTAGTCGGGTGTCGGACGAGATCATCTGTACAACGGATTTCATGGCTACTGTGGCTGACATTGCAGGTACGTCACTCCCCGATGATGCCGCGGAAGACAGCTACAGCTTTTTACCCGCTTTAGTCGAAACTGATCCCGACGGCCCTGTACGTGAAGCGATCGTTCATCACTCCATTCACGGCAGGTTTGCGATCCGAAAAGGAGACTGGAAACTTATCCTTTGGCCCGGATCGGGAGGATGGAGTTACCCGGCAACTGAAAAGGATATGGAAGGAATGCCTGAGTTCCAGTTGTATAATCTCAATGAAGATCCTTCAGAAAAACACAACCGGGTCGACACACATGCCGAGAAGGTGGCGGAGTTGGCAAGTTTGCTTTTGCGATATATCGATGAAGGAAGAAGCACCCCGGGGAAAGCGCAGGTGAATGAAGGAATGTCGGATTGGGCACAGTTAAGCCAAATGAGGGACCAGATAAAGGGGCATATACAATGAGTGTTACAAAAGCATTGACAAGTCTATGTAGAATATTGATCGCAGTGGTTTGGCTTTGGCTGGCAGGAGGTGTGCGTTTGTCTGCCGCCCAGGAACCAGAGCCGCGGAAGCCGAATGTCGTCATCATCATGGCAGATGATCTCGGTTACGGCGATATCAGTTGCTATGGAAATACGACCATCAATACACCGAACCTCGATCGACTTGCGCGCGAAGGAGTTCGGTTTACTGACTTCCACTCGAACGGTGCTGTGTGTAGTCCGACCCGCGCAGCTTTGTTGACGGGGAGATACCAACAGCGGGCTGGCGTGTCAGGCGTGATCACAGCAAAATCGCACCGACATCAGGGACTGCCTCTCGAAGAAACGACGCTCGCCGAGGCGCTGCAAGCGGAAGGCTACACAACGGGTATGTTTGGAAAGTGGCACCTGGGATACGACAGGAAATACAACCCGGTTCAGCAAGGATTTGATGAATTTGTCGGCTTCGTCAGTGGCAATATTGATTACCATTCTCACGTAGACCAGGAAGGATATTACGACTGGTGGAGCGGTGATGCGCTGGTCAATCAGCGGGGTTACAGCACGGACCTGATCGCAGACAATGCGAATGATTTTATCGTACGAAATAAAGATAAACCATTCTTTCTTTACATCGCACATGAAGCGCCGCACTATCCTTTTCAAAACAGGCAGTCCAAAGCGGACAGGGCTCCGGGAGGCAGACTGAATGAGGACTTTCCAGGAACAGGGTCCGAACAGAATGTCGAAGCCATCTATAAGGACATGGTTGAAATCATGGATGAAGCCATCGGAAGTACGTTGGAGGTTTTAAGCACGTCGGGCCTGGACCGTCATACCATCGTCTTCTTCTGCTCGGACAATGGCGCTTCCCGTCGCGGCAGTAACGGGAATCTGAGGGGTCGCAAAGGATCGGTCTGGGAAGGAGGGCACCGCGTTCCCGCTATTGTTCGCTGGCCCGGGAAAATAGCACCAGGTCGTGAATCGGATGCGACGATTACAACTATGGATATTTTTCCGACCGTTCTCGAACTTGCCGGCGCGAAGATGTTCAGCGATGTAGACGGAGTGAGTATCGCCACCCACCTGTTGCAAGAACAACCGGTGCCTGAACGCGTGCTGTTTTGGGAGCACGTTGACAACCGAGGAAACCATCACGATGCCGTTCGCGACGGCAAATGGAAACTGGTGCTGCCAGCAGGACAGAAAGAAGCCAGCCTCTTTAATCTTGAAAAAGACATTCAGGAATCGCATAATATCGCGTCCCGAAATCCGCGCAGGGTCGCATCTATGCTTGAGAAGCTCAATGCATGGAAGACAGATGTTGATCCCGGGGACGATAACGCGGTAGTGTCCGAACCTCCCAATATCGTCTTCATTCTGGCTGACGACATGGGATATGGTGATGTTTCGGAGAACAACCCATATGCGCGTGTTCATACACCGGAGATCGATGCGCTTGCACAGCGGGGACTGCGTTTTACCGAAGCGCATTCGGCGGGATCGGTTTGTACACCGTCGCGGTACAGTTTGCTGACGGGGCGCTACTTCTTCAGGGAACCAAGGCAGCGATCGCACTGGGGATACCTGAAACCTTATATCGATTCAGCGCAGACGACCGTTGCAAGTTTGCTGCAACGGCGCGGGTATGCGACCGCATGCATTGGTAAATGGCATCTGGGCCTGAATTGGGAGTCGGTGGATGACAATCCGCCCGCGACGCCTGATGCTGAGAAGCCGGGCTACACCCATGTCGATTTCACTAAACCGGTGTCAGGTGGGCCTAACGAAGTAGGGTTTGACTACTCTTTCATCCTGCCAGCCTCACTGGACATGCCTCCGTACGTCTTTGTAAAGAACAATCATGTCGTTGATACTGACATTATTCTGACGGCCGATGTTTATCCCACGCGACTTCCTGACACAGAATATTCGTGGGACCGGAAGCATGTGAGCGAAAAGGATATTTACTGGCAGCGCGGTGTCTGGTGGAGAAACGGCGAAATGTCGCGTTCTTTCAGAATAGAGGAATGCATGGACGTGATCGCTCAGGAAGGTCTGGCGTTTATCGAACGACAGGCGGAACAGCAGAAACCGTTCTTCCTCTATCTGCCGCTGGCTGCCCCGCATACCCCCTGGGTGCCTGGCGAAGAATACCGCGGCAAAACAACACTGGGTGCTTATGGTGACTTCATCACCCATATCGATGCCGTTGTGGGCAGCATAAATGAAAAGCTGAAGGAGCTAGGAATAAAGGACAATACCATGATCGTCTTTAGCAGCGACAACGGTGCAGCCTGGCAACGGGAGGATATCATGCGGTATGCCCATCACAGCTCGTGGGGTCGGAGGGGCATGAAAGGAGACGCCTGGGATGGAGGTCATCACGTTCCCCTGATCATCAATTGGCCACGCGTGGTTAAGCCGGGGGGTGTCTATTCCCATGACGTCAGCCTCGTGGATTTTTTTGCGACAGCAGCTGACCTTACCCAACAGCCACTGGATGAAGATGAAGCAGCGGATAGTTTCAGCTTCGCAGAAGTACTCAAAGGAAACACAACGGAGCCGGTACGCGATCACATCATTTATTTAGCCTCGTCAGGAAGGATGTCTATAAAAAAAGGTGATTGGAAATATATCGAAGGCCTCGGTTCCGCCGGCTTTTCACAACCCAGCAGGATTCGACCTGCTGAAAACGGACCGACTGACCAGCTCTACAACATGAAGGACGATGTTTTAGAAATCAATAACCTTTTTTTGAAGAGGCCTGAAGTGGTGAAGGATTTGAAAGCGCGTCTCGAACAGATCGTTCGGGATGGTTATAGTCGAAAAAAATGAAAACTGACAGGCACATACGACCCATTGCAGCCCCTTTCCATTTAAAACGTATTGGTGTGGGGATTGTGCTATTTGTGCTTGTACTCTTGCCGACACTGGCTGTGGCACAAAGTCCGGCTACAACGGAGCGTCCGAACATTGTATTCATACTCGTAGATGACCTGCGGTGGGATGCCATGGGTTTTACCGGAAAGTATCCCTTCTTGAAAACGCCCTATATAGACAAGCTCAGGCAAGAAGGCGTTTACCTTGAAAATGCATTTGTGAGTCACTCCCTTTGCGCACCCTCGCGGGCCACCTTTCTTACCGGCACCTTCTCGCAGACCCATGGTGTCACGACTAACCAGGAGGGGAGGGAGTTCGATGTCAACCACACGCCATCCTTTCCGTTGATCCTTCAGCAGAACGGCTATCGTACCGCCTTTATCGGCAAATGGCATATGGGCACTGGCCGCGCACCTCGGGAGGGTTTTAATTACTGGTGCAGTTTCGCCGGGCAGGGACGATACTACGACAACGTTTTGAACATCAACGGGGAGACGGTCCAGAACGATGGATACATTACCACGGAACTCAACCGGTACGCGGTGGAGTTCCTGGAAAATGCCGCTGCTGGTGACGATCCGTTCATGCTGTTTCTTTCTCATAAGGCGGTACACGAACCGTTTACACCCGCGGAAGAACACAGCGCGTACTATGAAGACGTGCTGATTGCGGAGCCCGGAAACTGGCAGGATGACCTTGCAGACAAGCCGGCCTGGCAGCGCCGCAGACCTACACCCGAACAACGCAAGCGATACCGGAAAAAAGAATTGAAGGACGTGAAAGTGATAACAGAGCGATCAGCGCCGGACTGGAACCCCACCACGGGAAGAGGAAGGCAGAAAGATTATCTCCGATGCTTGTCAGCCGTTGACGAGGGCGTGGGCGAGATCTACGAAGTGTTGGACCGTGAAGGACTATTGGACAATACACTGATCGTCTTTGCGGGTGACAATGGCTTCTTGCATGGTGAACACGGTAGAGGAGACAAGCGCGTAGCGTATAACGAGTCAATCCGAATTCCGTTGGTCATGCGATTTCCAGCGCGGATAGCGCCCGCATCGACCGTGTCGGAACTGGTGCTTAACGCGGACGTCGCGCCGACTCTGCTGGATTTTGCAGGCGTGCCCGTCCCGGAAGAGATGCAGGGAGAAAGCATGGTTCCATTGCTGACCGGCGAACCGGTTGAATGGCGGAGTTCTTTCCTTTACACGTACTGGGAGGACCTGATCCGGGTGATCCCCCGTATCGTCGGCGTCAGAACACATCGTTACCTGTACGCAACAACACCGGATATTGATGACATTGACGAACTGTACGACCTGAAAGACGATCCGTTCGAATTGCGTAACCTCGCTAACGACCCTGCTTATCACTCGGTCAAACAGGAACTGCAGATGGAACTTGAGAGACTCAAACAGGAGACGGGCTACAGAAAAGTAGTTCCTCGTCCGGACACCGCATCGACAAGTGACTACGCGACGGGTCCGTTGCTGTCTCTCGATTTCGGCGACGGCGAACTTGAGGGTATTGAACAAATCAGCAACGTCGACATGATCACGGTTCACGGCCGGTCGTTTGCGAAATTTAATGCCGACGCGACCATTGTAACAAAAGCTGAACAAGTAGACGCATCCGTCGGACGAATGATCATAGAATGCATGATCCGCCCGACAAAGGGAGACGGACTCATTGTTTCCAGTGGATCGGACAAGAATGGATGGGCGATGTTTCTCGAAGCGCAGCGACCCGGAATGGTGGCGGCACTCAATTCGCGAACGCACTTCGTTGACGCAGACACTGAAGTGCCGTTAAATGCCGATGCGCACCTGGTGGTGGTCATCGACAATGTAATCAACAGGCTAAGCATATACGTGAATGGCAGGTTAGCCGGGACGCAACAGGGTTTTCTTTCGATGACCGCTGCCCCTGACGACCATCGCTTATCCATCGGGATGGATGTGGAAGGTAAAGTCGAGCCCGAGAAGATCTCCGGCTTCCGGTTCGAAGGACTCATGGAATACTTGCGGATATACCGGGATACAACGCCCACGCTACTGTCTGAAATTTTGATGACTGGTGAAGACGCCGTAACCGGGATCGCCGACGACGATAGCGCGAAAGATGGTTTTTCGCTGAGCGTCTTTCCCAATCCAACGACACCCGATAGTATTCAGGTGTTTGTCGAAACGGTGCTCGATTCGCCTGTGAGGATTCGTGTGCTCGATTCAACAGGGCGTATACTTCGTGATCAGGTCTTTAAAGCACAGCAAGTGATCGATGGTAAGGGACTGTCATCGGCAGGGATGACGGATGGGGGACTCTATATCATT
>CAYMWA010000157.1:0-8477 GCA_964393795.1 uncultured Roseivirgaceae bacterium | reverse complement strand
ACAATGACCACTGACCTATTCCCACTCACCCCTCCCCAATGCCCAATGCCCTATCGCCAACGACCAATCGCCAATGACCAATCGCCAATGACCAATCGCCAATTCCTAATCTATGATCGAGTACCGCATCAAGCTTAAACGTAAGACGAACACCATACTGACCGACCGTTGGGTATGGCAGATGGCGTGGCGGGATGCGCGACATAATGTTTCGCGGCTCTTTCTTTTCGTCGCTTCATTGATGACCGGTATCGCTGCCGTTGTGGCGCTTGACTCGTTGAACTATTCATTACAACAGGATATCGATGCCAATGCCAGGGCGCTGTTGGGTGCGGACCTGGTGGTTGAGGGCGAGAAGCCTTACAGCCCGGAGTTGCAGGTGGCATTCGATACATTGGAACTGCCCCAGGCAACTGAGGTCGACATGGCGTCAATGGTGTTGTTCCTCCATAATGAACAATCACGACTGATCCGCCTGGTGGCCATGGAAGGGGACTTTCCGTTTTACGGGAAGATCGAAACCACGCCGGCAGATGCCTACGAAAAGATGAAACGTGGTGGTTTTGCAATGTTAGATGAAACCCTTGCAAGTCAGTACGCCGCCAGTCCCGGTGATTCTGTACGCCTGGGCAACAGCGTTTTCGAGATTGCCGGCGTAGTGACGCGCATCGCGGGAGGTGGAGGACTGATGTCGACGTTCACGCCTTCGGTGTATATCGCCCGCAAGGATCTTGACTCAACGGGGCTCGTTCAGTTTGGTAGTCGCGTCGACTACAAATACTATTACAAGGTGGCTTCCAGCGCCCGCCTTGAGCGGATTGTCGACGAGCTGCGACGGACGTTCAGGCACAATGGCTACGGTTTTGAAACGGTTGAGCGCAGAAAAGAAGGACTTGGTCGCGGCTTTGGCTCCGTGTACCGCTTTTTTTCGCTCCTCGCATTTGTGGCTGTCATTCTGGGCTCCATGGGTGTGGCAAGTTCCGTGCATATCTATGCGAGACAGAAGCGCGAAGAGGTGGCGGTGCTGCGCTGTATCGGATCCAGCGGATGGCAGGCGTTCAATATCTTTTTCATACAGATATTTATCCTCGGGATCATCGGAAGTATTCTTGGTTCCCTGCTGGGATTGGGTATTCAGCAGGTGATTCCATTTTTTGTTCGGGATATCATCCCGTTTGAAATGGGGTTCGCTGTCTCTTGGCAGTCGCTGTTGCTCGGTGTCACCATTGGGGCGATCGTCTCGGTGCTCTTTTCGATCCTGCCATTGGTGGCTGTGCGATTCGTCCCGCCCCTGTCTGTGTTGCGTACCGACTATCAAGGCGAGCGCCGGTTTTCGAAGACGATATTTGCCGCGGTGATCCTTATTGCTGCCTTCCCCATCGCGTTTGCAGCGATGCAGACCCGAAGCCTCTTTACCGGATCAATGTTTTTTCTCGGACTGGTATGTGCGCTCGCCGCTTTGGCGGCAGTAGCCACTGCGTTGCTTTTTCTGGTCCGGCGTTTCTTTCCTCAACGGGCGAGCTTCATTTGGCGACATGCACTTTCAGGCCTGTTCAGGCCCAACAACCAAACACGTGTGCTCATGGTCACGATAGGGTTGGGTGCGTTTGTAATTTCAACGTTAAATGTGGTGCAGGAAAGTATGCTGCAACAGGTTGAATTTGCAGGGCAGGAAAATCAGTCCAATACCATTCTCTTCGATATCCAGCCCTGGCAGCGTGATGGTATTCTCCAGCTGATGCAGGAGAACAACCTTGAGCCGAAACAGGTGGTCCCTATTGTTACATGCCGCATTAGTGCGGTAAAAGGCCGGACGGTTGAGGAACTGCAAAGCGACAGCACTGATCGCGTTGCGAATTGGGCCATCACGCGCGAATATCGCGTGACCTATCGCGACAGTTTGCATCATTCCGAAACGCTTATCGAAGGATCGTTGCAGGAAAAGCGCGAGAGCGCCGACTCCGTTTGGGTAACGATCTCGGAAGGCGTTCTGGATGACCTCGACGTTGCGGTGGGCGACTCATTGCTGTTCGATGTACAGGGACTTCCTGTCAAAGCCTTCATCAGTGGCGTGCGCGATGTCGACTGGCCGAAAGATCCACCGAATTTTATATTTGTTTTCCCGAATGGGGTGCTGGAGCAGGCACCGCAAATCTACGTGACGACGACGCGTGTTAACGAACAGGAGCAGGCAAACCGCTTTCAACACGCACTGGTGACCCAATATCCGAATGTGTCGTTGCTCGATTTGCGATTGATCCTCACTACCGTAAATGAACTCTTCGATCAGCTCGGGTCGATCGTCCGGTTTCTCGCGCTGTTCAGCATCATCACCGGACTTGTTGTGCTTGCTGGCGCGGTGATCAACAGCAAATTCCTTCGGATAAAAGAAAACGTCTTGCTTCGCACACTGGGCGCCAGAACGAGCCAGATCACCCGTATCACGTTAATTGAATACGCTTACCTCGGATTGTTCTCTGCCATCACAGGCATGGTACTGTCGATAGGCGGCGGCTACCTGCTGGCGACGTTCTTCTTCGATATTGCGTTTGCGTTCGACTGGCGTGAGTTGCTGGTCATCAGCGCGGGGGTGATCGTGCTCACGGTTTTCATCGGCTGGCTGAACTCGCGTGAGGTGATCAACACCCCGCCCCTGCAGATATTGCGAAAGGAAGCATAGGTGATAAAGCGTTTTGTTCCGAGATAAAAAACAATAATCCCCGATCGATGTCTATGATCAATCATATTCCGTTACGAACAACGGTCCTCAGCCTGGTGATTGCCTTCGCGGGAACGAGTACCACAGCGCAGTCGGCCCGCGAGAACCAACCGAACATCATTTTTATCCTTACTGATGATCTTGGCTACGGCGACCTCGGTGTGTTTTATCAAAATCAGCGAGAACAAATCGGTGATCCCTCAGAACCGTGGATGTACACGCCGAACCTGGACAAGTTGGCGGCAGCTGGTGCCATCCTGCCTGATCACTACAGTGCGGCGCCTGTCTGCGCGCCATCGCGGGCGTCAATCCTGCTGGGCGTTAGTCAGGGCCACGCTAACGTAAGGGATAATCAATTCGACAAAGCCCTGGAGGACAACCACACCATTGCTTCGGTGCTACAGGAAGCGGGTTATGCTACAGCCGCGATAGGCAAATGGGGACTCCAGGGAGACAACCGCTGGAATGAAAACGGGGACGCGTGGCCCGCACATCCGCTTCATCGCGGGTTCGACTATTACTTTGGCTACATGCGACATGTCGATGGGCATGAGCACTACCCGAAGGAAGGACCCTATCGGGAACCGAAAGAAGTGTGGGAAAACACGACTGAAATATCCACTCAACTTGACAAATGTTATACGGCAGACTTGTGGACTGCGGCGGCGAAAAAATGGATTGTCAGTACGGTGCGCGAGGCGAAAAAGCCGTTCTTCATGTACCTTGCATTCGACACACCTCATGCTGTGCTCGAGCTTCCCACACAATCCTATCCCGATGGAGGCGGACTCAACGGAGGAATGCAATGGTTAGGCGAACCGGGTCGCATGATCACGACCGCCGCAGGAACAATCGATTCATGGATACACCCGGACTATGCGAATGCGAGGTTTGATCATGATAAGGATCCGTCAACCACGCCGGTGCCCTGGCCGGATACCTACCAGCGGTACGCGACGGCTGTACGCCGTATTGACAGCGCCGTCGGAGATATTGTGCAGTTGCTGAAAGACCTTGATGTTTTCTCGAACACGCTAATCGTGTTCACGTCCGACAACGGCCCATCGCTTGAGTCCTATCTTCCTGCAAACTACGTTCAAAACAATCCTGACTTCTTCAACAGCTTTGGACCGTTTGATGGCGTGAAGCGCGATTGCTGGGAGGGAGGAGTGCGCATGCCAACCATCGCGTGCTGGCCGTCACGTATTCCGGCGGGCAGCCTATCGGATCATCCCGGCATTTCGTATGACTGGCTTCCCACATTTGCCGATGCCGCGGGCGTTGCAGCACCTGCCCGGTGCGATGGCGTCTCGTTGCTGCCGTCGCTGACAGGCAACGGCGATCAGCGGGAAAGTCTCATTTACATCGAGTATTTTCACGGCGGCTCAACGCCGAAGATCAGTGAGTTTGACGAACATCATCGCGGGCGCAAGCGCGGCCAAATGCAAATGATGCGTATTGGCGATATCGTCGGCGTAAGGTATGATGTTCAATCACATGACACTCCGTTTGAAGTTTACAATGTAGCGACCGACCCTTCCCAAACATATAACCTCGCGGGAATGAAAGGTATGGATAGCGTGCAACGCTTTCTGCACGACCGCGTGTTGCAGGTACGTCGTCCCGATACGGCCGCGGAACGACCTTACGATGGTGTAGCGGTTTCGCCAGTTATCAAGCCGAATACACGTGGAGGACTCATGTGGAAAGCGTATGCGGGACCGTTCCCATGGGTGCCCTCGGTCGATGGGCTGCACGCCACAAAGGAAGGGCGGGCCGTTCGTCCTGACCCGTCAATCGTCGCGTCGCTCCGACAAGGTGATGCAGTGGTCTTTGAAGGATTCATTCGCATAGAACGGGAAACCGACTATGAATTCTTCTTGAATTCGTCCATCGATGCGCTGCTTCGCATTCATGACGCGACAATTATCGACATTCACGAGGGGCACGGCATGCCGCGCGGAAAGATCAGATTGAAGCCGGGTCTCCATCCTGTTCGCCTGTATTGTCTTGCGAAGGGTGAGAAAAGGCCCTTGCTGGATTTGCAATGGGCGGGCCCCGATCGGCGAATGCGATCAATCCCTGCCAGTCTATTCCGTCACTGATCTTTTGTGCCGACGTGCGCCGTGCGCCTGGCCAGTTTTTCGGGCATTTCGATGGGGGTCAGGTCGGTCTTTGCCGGGCCGTTGACTACTGAACCGTGACAGGTGAAGCGCGATCCGTGACAGGGACAGTCAAAGGTCCGCTCGTCACCGTTCCACTGAAGGATACAGCCCAGGTGTGGGCACACTGCAGAAAAGGTGTGCAGCATTTCTTTTTCGTCCTTGTAGACGGCAATTTTCTTGCCTTCTACATTGATGATGGCGCCGGTGTCCGGCTTGAGTTCGTTGAGCGAATGAATGTCACCGGCCTCCAGATAGTCGAGGTATTGCGCCGCCATGTTGCCCGCTTCCTTAAGAAAGTTGTCGGCAGCCTTCATGGTGATGCGTGAGGGATCGTATAGCTTTTCCCAGGGATTGCTTTTGTGCATGATGAGATCGGGAATGAGGATGCCTGCTATCGTCCCGTGGGTCATTCCATTGCCAGAGTCGCCTGTAGCAATGTACACATTGTTCTCACCGGGGTTTCTGCCGATGAATCCCATGTAGTCTACCGGCTCCATGACCTGGCCAGACCAACGATAAGTAACTTCGGTGACCGCCGGGAAATGATTGCGCACCCAATGCTCGAGCTTGACATAGCGCTCCCGTTGTGTGAGGCGTTCGCGTGCTGCCTGGCCTGTCTTGTGATCTTCGCCGCCGGCGATGAGGAGGTCGTGCGTGTCGTCATGAGGCTGGATGCGTACATAGTGGTACGGATCGGTCGTCCACGTCGACCTCAGGTTACCGGTATCCCAATACAGCGCTGTCGAAACGGCGTCCTTGGGGACGAGCATCCCAATGACGTATGTGCGATAGGCGTACTGCTTGGTATGCATAGTCACCAGATCATTGAATGGGGTGTTGGTGGCAACTACAACGTGTTGCGCCTGAACAGCGAATCGATTGGTTCTGACACCGTTCTTATGAACCGCTTCCACATGCGTTTCCGTATGAATGACGCCTCCGTTTTTGGAAATAAAATTGGCCAAACCCCTGAGGTATTTCATCGGATGGAACTGTGCCTGTCCCGGAAACCGGAGACAGGGTCCGAGGATATCCGGTAAACCGGGAATGCTTTCAATCCTTTCGGTTCTGATGCCATACTTGTTGGTGACGAAATATTCTTCGTCGATCGTTTTCGGGTTGTCACTGGGATGGAGGAAGAGATAACCATCGACGCGTTTGAAGTCGCAGTCGATCCCTTCCTGCTCTATGGCTCGTTCGATGAAGTCTATGGCAGCGGTGTGGCTTTCGGCGGCAAGCCTGCAACGTTCACTGCCCAGCAGCCGTTCAATTTCGCTATAGCGATCATCAAGGGCATTTGAAAGGTGGGCGGTGGTTCTTCCTGTCTCGCCACTTCCAATGAAACCGTCTTCCAGGACAATGACGCGCTTGCCCGCCTTGACAAGTGCATAAGCCACTGATAAACCGGCGATACCGCCGCCGACCACCACCACTTCCGTCCTGACGTTTTCGCCCAGCGGACTGAAACGGATGGGCAGCACGGACTCAATCCAGTACGACAGGTTGGCTCCTGAAGTAACTATGCCTTCTTTCTGACCGTGCTGTGCGGGAGGATTCGTCTTTTCCATCGGTGGTGTTTTTTCGGGAAAGGGATTAGTGTACTTGCGTCCGATATCCCTGGGTTAAATTCTAATGCCACACAGCGGGAATTTTTGCCCCGCACACTAGTCGATGACCACCGCGCTTCATTTGACACTGAGGTGCGTTCGACGGCCTTGGCAGGTGAATGGGTATTTTTTTTCTCAGGAAACGCGACTTTTTCCAGTGTGGCGAAAGTAAACCGTTGACGGATGACGGTGGCACAGAAATATGATCGATGCCCTTACTAAAGTCTTTCCTATGGCCAGCACATCTACTTCCCCTTATCCTCTGGTTTGTTTTTCACACCTGCGATGGAACTTTGTTCGACAGAGACCGCATCACCTGATGAGGTGCTTCTCGCGCACGCAGACAGTGTACTTCGTAGAGGAGGCACTGTTCGATGCGGATTCCGATCGCCTGGAAGTACTGAAGCCCTCCGACAACCTATGGGTCTTGATACCACACCTGAAAAATGGGACGCGCCGTGAAGAGGGCATAGCGAAACAGAAGGAAATGTTGGCCGCCTTCTTTATCGCCCATGACATTACGCAGTATATTTTCTGGTACTACACACCGATGGCCGTGCTTGTCAGTGACCACTTCAATCCGTCACTGGTAGTATACGATTGTATGGAGGAGCCCACTGCGTCGCCGTTCGCTTCTCAGGCGGTCAGTGACCGGGAAAAAGAGCTTTTGCGCAGGGCAGATTTGGTGTTCACAGCGGGATACAGCCTGTATGAAGCCAAGAAGAACAGGCATCCGGATGTGCATGTCTTTCCAAGCGGTATCGACGTTGACCATTTTGGTCAGGCGCGCCTGTACACAAATGACCCGCCGGATCAGGCGCGGATTCCGCATCCGCGGATCGGCTATTTTGGTGTCATCGATGAACGAATCGACGTCACACTCCTCGAAGGTATTGCCACACGCAAGCCTGAGTGGCACATCGTAATGGTGGGACCAGTGGCCAGGATCAACCCCGGTGCACTTCCAAAATTGCCCAATATCCACTACCTCGGCAAAAAGACGTACGACGAACTGCCGGCTTACATTGCCGGATGGGATATCGCCATGGTGCCCTTTGCGCACAACGAATCCACACGCTACGTGAGCCCGACGAAAACGCCGGAGTACCTGGCTGCCGGAAAGCCGGTTATTTCTACACCCGTTACAGATGTGCTTCGTCAGTATGGCAGAACGGATATCGTCAACATTGCCGGCACTGCTGAAGAGTTTGTACGTGTAGCGTCATTGGAACTCGAAAACAACGACCGCGATGAATGGCTTGAGCGCGTAGACGAGCTGCTTTCGCGTAATTCCTGGGACAAAATCTGGCAGCGGATGATGTATCTCATCACCCGAAAGCTGAATGAGAAGGAGCGGCAGGGGAGTGTTAACGAACATATTTATGTTTAGTTGATAGTCGATGGTCCATGGTCGATAGTCGATAGTCCATAGTCCACGGTCCATGGTCGATAGTCGATAGTCCATGGTTGATAGTCGATAGTCCACGGTAATGGCATCGCGATGGAGGACCGATCTGCGATGGACACGAGCTTGCGCTCCCGTCCGTGGACCATCGACTATGAACCATCGACCACTCCCCGGCACATCTTTTTTAGCCTGAAACTCGCAAGGCTTTTTTCAGGAGGGGTGCTACACATTTGCATTGAATAAATGCGAAAAGCTGAGAATATACCCTCGATAATCTGATCCGGACAATGCCGGCGTAGACAAGCTGAAAAAAGAATCAAGGGCTCTCGAATAGGGAGCCCTTATTTTTTGGTTGCCGTGCTCGCGCTCAAATTGGCAATCGGCAGTTGGCAATTGGCAATCGGCAATCGGGGAAGTGTATGCCTTTGGTTTCCGCTTTATTTTCTCCTGTCTTAATTCCAATGCCAAATCCCCAATTTCCAATGAATTTCCAATGACCAATTTCTAATGACTAATTCCCAATTCCCCAATGCCCTTAATCCGCGCACGCTGCCCGCGCTCAGTTGACAGTTGACAAT
>CAYMWA010000156.1:0-8563 GCA_964393795.1 uncultured Roseivirgaceae bacterium | reverse complement strand
ACTACGAAGTTGACTTTGAACGGCTCACGCCGGGCCGGGAAGATCAGCGGGATGAGAATGGTCGCGATCAGGAATGACTTCTTCTGTACGCGGTTCAGAAATTCACGCTGGAAGATTAACCCTATTTTATTCATGACTTTGTCCTTTCACCAGTGTAATGAATATTTCGCCCATGGTGGGTATCTTCTCAACAAAGCTGTGCACCTCAGTGATCTGCGTAAGATGTTGTATCAACTGATTGGGGCTGACGCTTTCCTTCATTCGTATGGTTGATTTGAAATACTGATCTTCCAACGGTGCCTGATCGACAATTTCAAACTGACCGTTCAATGATGTGAATTCGCCCACATGCTCGACGATGAAAGTGTTGCTCCGATAGGCTGCTTTCACGTCTTTCTTGGAGCCTTCTAAAATCTTCTTGCTCTTGTCAATCAAGGCTACATGGTCGCAAAGCCCTTCTACAGTTTCCATCCGGTGTGTGGAGAAGATGACCGTGCTGCCGTTATCGCGGAGCGACAGGATTTCGTCGGTAACGAGTTGGGCATTCACCGGATCAAACCCGGAAAACGGCTCGTCAAGAATAATCAGGCGCGGTTGGTGCATGACGGTACTGATAAACTGTATTTTCTGCGCCATGCCTTTGCTGAGGTCTTCCACCTTTTTGCCCCACCAGTCGGTGATGTCGAATTTCTTGATCCAGGCCTTGCTGCGTGCGGTTGCCTCGGCGCGGCTTAACCCCTTGAGGCGGGCAAGGTATATCAGTTGCTCTCCTACTTTGAGCTTTTTGTACAGGCCTCGTTCTTCGGGCAGGTATCCGATCATGCGGATATGCTTTTCGGCGAGCGGTTCGTTGAACACGGTGATCTCGCCGGCGTCGGAATGGATGATCTGGTTGATGATGCGGATGAACGTCGTCTTTCCTGCACCGTTCGGGCCAAGCAATCCGAAAATGCTCTTTTCGGGGATGGTAATGCTCACGTCGTCAAGCGCGACGTGGTTCGTATAGCGTTTGGTAACGCCTTTTGCGATAAGTGCTTCCACGCGGGTGTTTTTTCAACTCATTAGTTCTCATCACGCAAAGCTCGCTAAGCGCGAAGGAATCTTGAACTAGTTAGTGTCGAAAGATAGGAAGGAATTACGGGCTATTCACCATCTTTAAAGATGATGCTGCCCATCGATACATCGAGGTTGAAGATGAGCGCGTTTCTCGCGTTTTCACTGTAAGCCGCATTGGCAAAAGTGTTTGAACGGATTTTTTTCAGGCCGTCAGGGATTTTGACACTGCACAGCCACGAGTCGTTGATGGTGACCAACACGGGAGTGGATGGGGAAGGGAGGATGATAGTCAGATTGCCCGCCCCGACACTGCCGACGATGTGGTTTGTGAGAAAGGGCGCATGGGAGCTGAAGTCAAGCGTCATGTTCCCGAATCCGACGTCTGCGGATGTGTAGCGGGTGCGTGACAGGTTGAGGTTCCGCAGCTTTAGGGATCCAAGGTCGACCTTTACCGACAGCGTATCCATTTCGACCTTGTTTTCCAACGCGCTATAGCCGATGCTAACATCGGCACTGCCTGTGTTGATCTTCAGCTTTCGGATGGCCAAACCCGACAGGTCGACGTTGGCGTTTCCCACCCCGTAGTCGAGGCGGAGGTTGTAGGGTTTGGCGTCGGACAGATACATCTTCCAGACTTTGTTGTCCACCACGCTGGCGCCAAACATGCGGGTGGAAATGGTCTGGCCAATGCTTTGGCTATTGGTATTTTCGAAGTTCAGAAAGATGTTGCAGGCGTCGTTGGCAATTTCCTTGCGGTACTGGTGGGCGTATGACGATTGGTCCTGGTTGCTGAATACGTTGAGAATGGCAGAATTGTGGCCGGCTTTGATAAAGCAATCACCCGAATTGGCCTTCAGTGCGAGGTTGACGCTTGTACACGCCTCGCTGTTTTCGACCGTGAATTGCCGTTTCATCTGCCCGCTGGTCACGTTCACAGTAACAACTGCGCAAACGGTTAACCAAAAACTTTTCTGCATGGTGAATAGTACGTACCCGCCGACGTTTGGTTACCTGATGTAAGGTAAACTTGAAGATTTACAGAAAACTCCCCACGCTAAGGGCGCAAAGCTCACGAAGACTCTGTTTCCGCTGCACACCAGGCCCATATCTGCGCATCGCCGGCAGGCCTGGCGGATGGCGTCGAGCATGGCCCCACACGTTGCTTACAACTGCGCCCGCTGCCTTTTCGTGAGGCCGCGCTCAGTTGAAAAACTCCTTCATGCGTTCAAAAAAGCCCTTTTCGTTCGCATCGGGGCGGGGTTCGAAGTTAGGCGAGTCACGCAGGCTTTCGAGCTTTGCTTTTTCCTCCGCCGTCAGCTTTTTCGGCGTCCATACGTTGACATAGATCAGCTGATCGCCGATTTCGTATCCGTTGATGTCTTTCAGCCCTTTTCCGCGAAGGCGTAAGACTTTTCCGCTCTGGGTCCCCGCTTCGATTTTGATCTTAACCCTTCCGCCAACAGCTGGCACTTCCACGTATGTGCCGAGCGCTGCATCAATAAAGCTGATATGGAGATCGTAAATAATGTTATTACCGTCGCGCTTCAATACGGGATCTTCCTGTTCTTCAATGAGAATAAGGAGGTCTCCCGACAGGCCACCGCCAGGAGCGTCATTGCCCTTTCCGGACATTGAGAGCTGCATCCCATCAGAAACACCGGCCGGAATCCTCACGGTGATAACTTCTTCCTTTGAAACGAGGCCGGAGCTGTCTACACCCGACGGTTTCTTGTCGACAATTTGTCCCGATCCATCGCATCGCGGACAGGTAGAGGACGATACCATCTGCCCCAACATGGTGTTGACGACTTTGCGCACCTGTCCTGTGCCCTGACAGGTCGGGCAGGTCTTAAACGACACACCCTCGGCGTGCACCATCCGGTGGACCTTGATTTTTTTCTCGACGCCTTCGGCGATTTCTTCCAGCGTCAGTTTCAGTTTGATGCGCAGGTTTGAGCCTTTGCGCTGGCGTCTTCCCCCGCGCGTACCACCTCCTCCAAAGAAGCTGTCGAAGGGACTTCCTCCGCCAAAGATGTCACCAAACTGGCTGAAGATGTCCTCCATGTTCATGTGCTGGCCGCCAAAGCCGCCGGCACCTGGGCGGGCATGGCCGTAGCGGTCATACTGCACCCTCTTTTCGCTATTGCTAAGGATCTCGTAGGCCTCAGCCGCTTCTTTGAATCGCTCTTCTGCTTCCTTGTCGCCTGGGTTTTTATCGGGATGATACTTGATGGCTACCTTTCGGTATGCCTTCTTGATTTCATCCGGAGAAGCGCCTTTACTGACGCCGAGTATATCATAATAGTCTCGCTTGCCTGCCATGCTGGGTGTTTGAAATTAATTTCCGACTACAACTTTTGCGTAGCGGATCACTTTATCCTTTAAAAAATAACCTTTTTCAATTACGTCCACGATCTTGCCCTTGAGTTCCGGGGTAGGCGCCGGCACTTGCGACACGGCTTCGTGATAGTCGGCATCGAAATCACTTCCCTGGCCGACATCCATCACCTTGACTCCATAGAGATCAAGAACTTTCCTGAACTTTGAGTCGATAAGAAAGAACCCGGCAATATCCTCGCGGGTTTTATCGGGATAGGCGCTTTCGGCGCGATCAAAGTCATCGGCAACAGGAAGCAAACTTAGAATGAGTTGCTCGTTTGCTGACTGGATCAGCTCGAGTTTTTCTCGCGCAGTGCGCTTCCGGAAGTTTTCAAACTCCGAATACAGTCGGATGTATTTGTCTTTGGCGCTTTCAAGTTCACTGTTCAACTTTTCAATCTCCACTTCCTGATCTTCCACGGCCGTTGCCTCGGGGGCTCCGGCATCAGCACGGGGCTCTTCAACATCGTTGGCTTCCCGCTGCTGCTCGCGCTCCTGATTTCCCTTCTTATTTTCCAGATCTTCCTTGAATTCCGTTCTTTCCATGTCGATAAATTAATTTCTCGATTGATTCTTGCCCAAATTGTCAATAACTCTGCCAAAGGCTTTTTTGGTGTCAAAGTGGCACCGCATATGCCCCACATCCGCCCAAAGGGTGCCCGATAGGCAGACTCAATGAAGTTTTCTCCAAATGAGATCCTTCAATTCCGTAATGCCCTGACCGGTAATGGCCGATATGAAAATTGATTCAACGCCTTCCGGCAACTCTTTTTTCAGGGCGTCCGTCAATTCCGCGTCAAGCATATCTGATTTGCTCACTGCCAGGAGTCGTTTCTTATCCAGCAGTTCCGGGTTGTACTTGCGCAGCTCATTCAACAACACCTCATATTCGGCCTTAATGCTGTGTGCATCTGCCGGAACGACAAACAACAGCAACGGGTTCCGTTCGATATGCCGGAGAAAACGAATGCCCAGCCCGCGGCCTTCTGCCGCTCCCTCAATGATCCCTGGAATATCGGCCATTACGAACGACTTGTCGTCACGGTATGATACTACGCCGAGGTTAGGGGTAAGCGTCGTAAAGGGATAATCCGCAATTTTTGGCTTCGCGGCCGATACGACTGACAGCAGGGTCGATTTTCCCGCGTTCGGAAACCCCACCAGCCCTACGTCTGCCAGGAGCTTTAATTCCAGTATGATCCATTCTTCCCTGCCGGGTTCGCCCGGCTGCGCGTATTGGGGTGCCTGGTTGGTAGGGGTAGCAAAATGGGCGTTCCCTTTTCCCCCGCGTCCGCCCGGTGTCAAAATATGTTCTTCTCCGTGCGCCTGGATCTCAAAGAGGAAGGTGCCGGTGTCGGCGTGCCTCGCGACGGTGCCCAGGGGAACTTCCAGAATTTCATTCTTGCCATCGGCTCCGGTCCGGTTCTGCTCCTCTCCCGGCGAGCCGTCGGTAGCAATCACATGCTTGCGATATTTGAGATGCAGCAACGTCCACAACTGGGCGTTGCCCCGGAGGATAACGTCGCCGCCTTTGCCGCCATTGCCGCCATCGGGGCCGCCATGGGGAACCAGCTTTTCCCTGTGGAAATGCTTGAAGCCGGCGCCGCCTTTGCCGGAACGGGAATGAAACTTTACATAATCAATGAAGTTGGGAGAGGACATCAGGGTTCTTACAACAGACTCTTGTCAATTTCAACACAAATGTTCTTGAAAATGTCCTCCACTTTACCGAGTCCGATAACGGATGCATACTTGTTTGCTTTCTTATAGTAATCGGCAACAGCCGCTGTTTCGGATTTGTAAACGCCAATACGGTGTTCGATAACTTCCGGCTTTGCGTCGTCCGGCCGGTTCTCTTTCACGGCGCGGTCTGCGAGACGCAACTTTAACTCGTCCTCCGGGACAATCAGTTCAATAAGAACCTTGATGGGCGCCTTCTTTCGGCTCAGCAGTGCATCGAGCGCTTCGGCCTGCGGGATGGTGCGCGGAAAACCGTCGAAGATAATGCCGCTGTTATTGCCGCTTTGTGTAATTTTTTCGTCGACCATATCAATCACCACCTGATCGGGAACGAGGTTGCCCTTGTTCATATAGTCCTGAGCCAGTTTGCCCAATGGCGTGCCTTCCTTGAGGTGTTTTCTGAAGAGGTCTCCGGTCGATATGTGGGTCAGCGAATACTTTTCTATCAATTTGGCGCTTTGCGTGCCTTTTCCGGCGCCCGGAGGCCCGAACAGAATAATGTTGATCATCTCATTGGTAATATTTGGTTAAAATTTTTTCCACTGCCGGATCCTGCACTATCGCTCCTTTTCCTCGGGGTGCCCGCTGTTCACGGCCTGAAACAACTGCTGATAGTTTCGGCCGAGGCCATCGTAGTCCATCCCATAGCCAAGCACAAATTCATCATCGATGTCGAAGCCGGTAAAGGTTACATGTACGCCTTTTTCACGCGCCGGCTTCTTGCGCAGCAGCGACACGATCTCAATGGATTGTGTGCCGAGGCTTTTTAATTCGTCAACAATCTTTTGCAGCGTAAGGCCAGTGTCGACAATATCTTCAATGACCATTACATCCTGCTTGAACAGACTCTCGTCGAGTCCGATCAGCGTTCTCAACTGCCCCGATGTACTCAGTCCGTCATATGACGACAATTTGACGAAGGACACACGACAGGGAACCGTAATGTGTTTCAGGAGATCGGCAGCAAACATGAACGACCCATTCAGCACCGGAAGAAATACCGGACTTTTACCGGCATAAAACGTGTTAATTTCCGATGCGAGCGATTCGATCTGCTGGCGGATTCTTTCTGCACTGATGAACTCGACAAACTCCGTATCCTTGATCTTCATTCCTGCACGCAATTGGGGAGACAAAGATAAAACAAATCCCGAAACCTTCATCACAGCTCGGCCATTAGCCGGCGATACAGTTCGAGCATACTCCTGATGTCAGCTTTGTAGACTTTTTCTTTGGGTGAATGCGGATCATGTTCAGGCGCACCAACAAAACACCAGTCGAAGGGGTACGGCGACGTTTGCAATTCACGCCCATCGCTGGAGCCGACACCTTCGACTTCAAGCTGAAAGCTGATGTTATGCCTTTCGGCGATGTCAATGATGCGGTTAATGTATGACCGGCGGGGAATATTTCGATCGCGTAGCGAGATCACCACCCCCTTTGCAGGGAATACACCATCGGTAATCCACGTAATGTCGGCGATCAGCGCTTGTCGCACATTCCATCGTTCATACATAAATTTCGCGAGATACGGTACAGCGCCTCCACCGTGTTCTTCCCAGCAACTGAAGGCGATTACGCCATGCTCAAGTGTTTCAGCCGTCTTCAAGGCGGCATAGACGCCCAGGCGGTTGTCGAGATAGGCGGATTGAATGGCGGTTCTTGTTTCATCAAAATGAACAGCATAGGTGAGGGAGGTACCTCTTTCGATGGCGCGCGAATACCTGTACAACGCGTGATCGTCCTGATCATACGCCAGTAGGCATTCTATTGGTCCGTACGCGTCTTCACCAACGAGAACCGTCCCGCTTTCGGCGTCGGGACTTCCAATAGGCAGCAATTGGTTTTCATACCGAACGGTAAACCCCACTGTATCCATGTGCGCGAAGATGGCTGTTCGCGGCTCTCCGAACTTGAGGATGATGCAGTCCTGGAAGCCGTCTCCGGAAAATATCTCCGGCTGTACCTTCCAGTGTTTTTTTTCACGCTTGATGTAGTCCAGCAGGAATGCTGTCATACGGCTTTCGTTCCCCGATGCAGCCGGGATCTCGCAAAGTTGTTTCAATAACTCCATACGTGCGTAATGATAGACAATGCTGTTGTTTCATGTTAAGTCTTACGCAACTTTATTGAAAATTACAGGTTTGTCAGCGCCTCAGTGACCAGTCGTGATCAGCGGAGCGCGCTATTTTTTTGGAAATGCGGTGCTGAACGATGCTAAGTAGTGGACGGCGGGTCATTCCCGGGATCAGGCAGTACTTCAATATCGCGTATGAGCACGCGCCTGGCGATGCGCTGACCCGTGGTGGTCATCGCGAGCCCGCCGAGCGCGGTTTCTTTATAGCGGGTCTCCATGCTCGCACCAATTTCGCCCATCGCTTCAATCACTTCATCTACAGGGATCACGCTGCTGACATCGGCGAGTGCTATCTGGGCGGAGCTGTTCGCAATAGCGGCGGCGCTTGCGTTCCTTACGACGCAAGGCACTTCAACAAGACCGGCAACCGGATCACAGACAAGTCCGAGCATACATTGGACCGTGATGGCAACCGCATTGAACATCTGATCGGTGTTGCCACCGAGGCAGTAGACGATGGCACCGGCGCCCATTGCAGCGGCCGTCCCGGTCTCCGCCTGGCATCCACCCACGGCTCCGGCAATGGAGGCTTTTTGTTCCATGATCAAGGCGATGCCCGCAGACAAGAGCATGGCGTCAAGAATGGTTTGATCGTCGATCTTGTGAATGTCCTGAAGCGTATACAGCACGCCAGGCATGATGCCGCTGGCACCTGCGGTAGGCGCTGCGACTACCCGGCCCATGCATGCGTTCACCTCCTTTGCTGCAAGCGCACGTGCAACGAGTTGCTGAAACTCTCTTGATAACACCGGTGTAGGATACCGGTAGACTTTCTTCGCGCCGTTGTTGATCATGCCGCTGCGCGAAGTCATCTCCTCTTCGAGTCCCGCCTGCACAGCCTCCTTCATTACCTGCCAGGCCCGTGCCAGACCCTCGTAAACTTCATTGACCGTGCGTCCCTTTTGTTCACGCTCATAATCAAGCACCACTTCCACGAGAGACTTCCCCGAAGTGCGACTGTATTCCTTCCAGCCCTCAAACGATTCAAAGAGAAATGCCATGGAAGTTTTTTAGGTTTTAAGTTTTAAGTTTTAAGGTGTAAGTTTTAAGTCGGGCACTTTAACCGAGCCGGCCTTGCGTTCTTAATAACTAATAACCGGCAATTGGCAATTGGCAATTGGCAACCTGCAACTCTGCCACCTGCAACTTTGCAACCTGCCACCTGCAACTCTGCAACCAACCAACTAACCAACCAACAACCAACAACCGGCAACCGGCAACCGGCAACTATTTTACGCCGGCACGGCATTA